>JBDHRD010000134.1:0-8805 GCA_039807425.1 Candidatus Contendibacter sp.
AGGATTCCATAATGGAACGCTCCCGGCGCTAGCCGATGGTCAGCAACACCTGCCCCGCGTCCACCGGATCGCCCGGCTTGACCGCGATGCTGATGACTTTGCCGCCCCGGTGGGCGACGACGTGCGTGACCATCTTCATGGCTTCCAGGGACACCAGCTTGTCACCCTCGTTGACCGCCTGGCCGACACTGACGTGGATCGTCTGCACCACGCCGCCCAGCGGCGCGACTTCGTCGCCCGGCCCGGCCGCGCCGACAGGAGTCGCCACGGGCGGGGGCGCGGCAGGCGCTGGGGCTACCACCGTCGCCGCGGCGCTCATGATGCCCCCCGGTTCGGGATACATGCCCTGGGTGCCCTCGGCCGAAATGTCCTCGACCGCGACGATGTACTGCTTGCCTTCGACAGTGATGCGAAACTTCTTCTCCATGGGGTTGTTCTCTCGTAAAAGGTGGAATGAAAAGGGATTCAAACGCTCAGTGCGACGCGCGCGGCGCGTGCGACAAATGGTGGGCGGCGCGCGCCTCGGCGGTCCAACCGAAGCCGCGACTTGCCGCTTCGATGCGGACAATGCGGTGCGCGCCCATCATCGTTGCGACTGCCGCCGTGATGACCGCCAGATGTTCCTGGGGGACACCGGCGAGGATGGGTGGCGCGGCGGGCTTGGCCGGGGCCTTGGCCTCCTCTTGCTTGGCTTGGCGCGACAGCACCCAGACGATGCCGCGAATGATCACCGCGACCAGCATCGAGATCACGATCACGATGCCGTAGATCACGAACATGTCGCCGATGGCGTCCAGCGTGGTGTAGGTTTTCATCGGTGAGTTCCCGTGGGGTTTTGAGTTTGACAGGTGGATCAGAGTGGGATGTCACCGTGCTTCTTGGCCGGACGCAATTCGCGCTTGGTCAACAACTTGCGCAGCGCCAGCGCGATGGTGGCGCGGGTATCGGCCGGTTCGATCACGTCGGTGATATAGCCGCGCGAGGCGGACATGTACGGCGAGGCAAACTTGGCCCGGTATTCCTCCACCAGTTCCTTGGCCTTGGCCTTGCGGTCCTTGGCGCCCTTGAGTTCGCTGCGATACAGAATGTTGACCGCGCCTTCCGCGCCCATCACCGCGATTTCGGCGGTGGGCCAGGCGAACACCATGTCCGCCCCCATTTCCTGGGCGCACATCGCCAGATAGGAACCGCCATAAGCCTTGCGCAAAATGATCGTGATCTTCGGGACCGTGGCGGAGGCGTAGGTGTAGAGCATCTTGGCGCCGTGGCGGATGATGCCGCCGCGTTCCTGCTCGATGCCGGGCAGGAAGCCGGGCACGTCCACCAGCGTCACCAGCGGAATATTGAAGGCGTTGCAGAAGCGGATGAAGCGCGCGCCCTTGTCGGAGGCATCGATGTCCATCGCTCCGGCCTTGACCAGTGACTGGTTAGCAAGAACGCCGACCACGATGCCCTGAATACGGGCGAAGCCAACTACGATGTTGCCCGCCCAACCGGCGTGGACCTCCAGGAATTGGCCGTTGTCCACCAGCCGGTGAATGATTTGCTTCACGTCCATCGGTTCGGCGGAGGTTTCGGGAACCAGGGCGTTGATGCCCTCGTCCGGGGACAGGTCGAGATCGGGATAGGGTCGGTGCGGTGGGTCCTCGGTATTGTTGGACGGCATATAACTCAGTAGCGCCTTGGCGATCTGAATCGCGTGGCGGTCGTCCTCGGCGACGAAGTGGACGTTGCCGCTGACCGTGGCATGCATCTCGGCGCTGCCGACATCTTCCAGGCTGGTGGTGCGGCCGGTGACGGCCTTGATCACCTCCGGACCGGTGATGAACATGTAGGCGTTCTGTCGGGTCATGATGATGTAGTCCATCAGCGCCGGCGAGTAGGACGCGCCGCCGGCGCAAGGACCGGCGATGATGGCGATCTGCGGCACCACGCCCGACAGCAGCACATTCTGATAGAACACCTCGCCGTAGCCGGACAGCGCGTCCACCGCTTCCTGGATGCGGGCGCCGGCGGAGTCCTTGAACGCCACCACCGGCACGCCGATCTTCAGCGCGAGCTGCATGGACTGCACGATTTTCTTGGCGTGCATTTTGCCGAGCGTGCCGCCCATCACCGTGAAGTCCTGGCTGAACGCCGCCACCGGCCGACCGTCGACGAAGCCGGTACCGACGACGACGCCGTCGGAGGGCAGTTCCTTGTCGGCCAGGCCGAAATGCTTGCCGGCGTGCTTGGCGTGGGTGGCGATTTCCTGAAAGGTATCCTCCTGGAACAGCGCCAGCAACCGTTCGCGGGCGCTGAGCAGGCCCTTGGCGTGCCGTTCCTGGATTTTATCCTCGCCGCCACCCGCCATTACCTTGGCGCGGCGTTCCCGCAGGATTTCAAGTTGTTTCTCGGAAAGCATGATTTTCACCTCGTGATGGTGGTGGCAAATGGGCAAACGAACGGTCAACAAATTCCCCCGGCCCGCGTCCGGGCTGCGCAGGGCTGATCATTCATGTTTTATTACGGGGGAAAACGTGGGCGACGTAGTGGGCGGTTGACGGGGGCGAACTCCCGCCCATCTCGCGATGACCAGTTCCAGCAAACACTCCGCTTAAAGGGTAGCTGAAATCCGGATAAACGCGATAGCCGACCGTATTTCTTACGAAATACTACGAATCAGGCCGCGGGCTGCATTCTGGAGGACGCCGGCATCCCGGCTCGCGGTTCTCGATCAGGAACGGGGAGGATTCAGGAGCCGTTCGCCGGCAGGTTCCGCTTCCTCGACCGCGTGTGCCGGAGGCACCGTGGATTCGTTGTCCGGGATCATTCGAATCAGATCACAACGACGATGAGAACGCTTCAACGCTTCCTGGCGAAGGAAGCAGCGGGTGCGCTGAGCGGGTAGGGCGGCGCGATGTCTCATGACCGTAGCGCCTTTGCTGTTTCCCGCAAGGTTTGGCTGTTGATGGCGGCGTGGTAGTGGATACTAAGGTCCGAACCCCGCAGCGCTTTCTTGATCATGCTTTCCAAATTGGGGCGCTTATCCTCGGGCGCGGGGCCGCTACCCAGACCACCGCCGAATTCGACCATCGTGGTGATCTCGTCGTGGAAAGCGGTTTCGAGATTGCCGATCCAGTTGACCGGGTGGAACAGTTGGAAGAATAGCCGGGTTTTGATGGCGGCTGGATCAGGATCGTGGTGGGTTCCGGTGTAATTGGACAGGACGCGGAGCGTCGGCGCGGTCATCGTGGCGGCGTCCAGCACCGGCCGGTAATGCTGGGCGGCGGTGATCATATAGAAGGTGTGAAACGCACCCTCGGTCTTGAGCCGGGTTGGTCTCTTGCGCGGGTAATGGGTATGGGCGTCCTCGGTGATCCGGTCGAGGTCCTCGCCACGACCACCGACCACGGTCTGATCAGGCAGGTTGCAGGCGGCGATGGCGCAGTAGTGCTTTTCGGCCAGCGGGCGGACGGTGTCGAGGTGCAGTGGGAAGGCCAGCATTTCACCGTCGCCGTAGGTTCCCATGCACTCACCGCGCTTTTGCACCAGCCGCAGCGCGGTTTCAAAGTCGAGCGCGCCGGCGGCGACCAGGGCGCAATACTCACCGAGACTGTGGCCGCCGGTCAGGACCGGTTTGACCCGGTCGTCGGTCAATTCGCGGAAAATTTCCAGGCAGGCCAGCGAGTGAACGAGCAGGGCGGGTTGGGTGTGGCGGGTAAGCCGCAGATCTTCTTCCGGCCCTTCCAGGCACAGCTTGACCAGGTCATAGCCCACGATGTCATTGGCCTGTTCGTAAAGGCGCTGGGCCGTGGGAAAATCCCGGATGAGGTCGCTGCCCATACCGACGTATTGGGAACCCTGTCCCGGAAACACGAACATGATCTGCTGGTCCTGACTCGACACGGCCAATGCCCTCCTGTAGGGGGGTAATGAAATAGGCGCGCAAAGATACGGCCAAGTGGCTGATAAGGCAAGGTGGGCGAGAGACCGGCTGTAGTAGAATCAACATTAAATTTCAGCGACTACGAGGAAACCCATGGCCAGAGCCACCCTCATTGACGGCAAACGCTTCGCTACCCGGTTGCGCGCCAGCATCGCCGTGCATGTCGCCCAACTCAAGGCCGAACACGGCGTCACTCCCGGTTTGGCGGTAGTGCTGGTCGGCGAGGATCCCGCCAGCCAGATCTACGTTCGCAACAAGGGCTTGCAGGTGCGGGAAGCCGGCATGAATTCGTTCGAGCATCGCCTGCCGGCGACCGCGACCCAGGCCGAACTGCTGACCCGCATCGCCGAATTGAACCAGGACCCGGCGGTCGACGGCATTCTGGTGCAATTGCCGCTGCCGAAACAGATCGACCCGCAGGCGGTGATCGAGGCCATCGCGGTAGCGAAGGACGTGGACGGCTTTCATCCGCTCAATGTCGGCCTGCTGGCGGTGGGTGGAACCGCCACGGTGCCCTGCACGCCACTGGGTTGTCTGATGCTGCTCAAGGATCGGTTGGGCAATCTGGCCGGCCAGCGGGCGGTGGTGCTGGGGCGTTCCAACATCGTCGGCAAGCCGATGGCGGCGCTGCTGCTGCGCGAGCATTGCACGGTAACTATCGCTCATTCCCGCACCCGCGATCTGGCGGACGAGTGCCGGCGGGCGGACATCCTGGTGGCAGCGGTCGGCAAGGCGCAACTGGTCAAGGGCGACTGGCTGAAGCCGGGCGTGACGGTGATCGACGTCGGCATCAACCGCATTCCGACCCCGGATGGCAAGGGCCGACTGGTGGGTGACGTGGAGTTCGACTCGGCGGTCGAGGTGGCCGGGGCCATCACGCCGGTGCCGGGCGGAGTGGGGCCGATGACCATCGCCTGCTTGCTGCTGAATACGCTGATCGCCACCTGCCGGCAACACGGCATTCCGGCGCCGGAGGTGAAGCCGGCGGCGGAATGAAAAGCGCCCCCGAAGGGGCGCTCAAAGGTTTGATTCGCAACGAGCTTACGACGATGCTGGCACGATGAAGGACAGCACGGTGAGCAGGACGAGCGCCAGACCCCAACCGATGGTGGTCGGCACCGACCAGACCCGAACCTGATCCTTGACATCCTCGATGCCCAGCATCCGGTTCACCACCCAGTAGTAGGAGTCGTTGAAGTAGGAGAACACCATCGCTCCCAGCGCGGCGGCTTGGGCGGCGAGGGCTGGATTGACGTCGGCGGTCGCCAGGATGGGCGCGGTGATCGAGGCGCTGGTGATCATCGCCACCGTGCCCGAGCCCTGCACCAGGCGCACGAAGGTCGCCACGAAGAAGGGCAGCAAGACCGCCGGAATCGGCGTCTGGGCGATCAGTTGAGCGATGTAGTCGCCGGTCTTGGAGTCGCGCAGCACCTGGCCGAGCGCGCCGCCGGCGCCGGTGACCAGCAGGATAATGCCCGCGCTCTTGATGCCGTCCTCCATGATCTTGATGACCTCCTTGCGGCTCATCCGTCCGCCCACCAGATAGATGGCCAGGAGCAGGCCAATCGCCACGGCGATGATCGGCGAACCCAGGAAGAGCAGAATCTCGGCTACCGGTCCCTGGAGCTTGACCGCCGAGATATAGGTGTTGGCGAAGATCAGAATCAGCGGGACGGCAATCGGCGCGAAGGCGTGGAAAGCCGAGGGCAGACCGGCGTCGTCGAACACGTTGCTGTTGGTCGCAGCGGCGTTCTGGCCATCCAGTCCGAGCACCTGGCGGGCTTCGGCCTCGTCCTTCACCCGGACCCAGCCATCGCCGGTGGGCGCGGGAATCTGGTAAATCCGCTTGCCGATCCAGCGGGCGTAGAACAGGTTGGCCACGGTCAGGGGCAGCGCCAGCAGCAAACCCCACAGGATCATCTGGCCCACATCGACCTTGAAGATGCCGGCCACCCCGAGCGGCCCCGGCGTCGGCGGCACCGCGTGGTGGGTCGCCACCAGGCCGAAAGCCAGCGCGATGCCGAGGGCGATGACCGATTTGCCAGTGGCGCGCGACAGCGCCCTGGCGATGGGCGTGAGGATGACGAAGCCCGAATCGCAGAAGATCGGGATCGAAACCGCATAGCCGGTGGCGGCCATCGCGCCTTCCTCGCGGCCCCTGCCGAAAATCTTGAGGAAGGAGAGGGCCATGCGCTTGGCGGCGCCGGTCACTTCGAGCAGCTCGCCCATCATGACGCCGAAGCCGATCACGATGCCGATGCTGCCAAGGGTGTTGCCGAACCCGGTGGTGATGGATTTGATGACGGCGGGCGTCGGCATGCCGCCGATGACGCCGGTGAGGGCCGCCGCGATGATCAGCGCCAGGAAGGCGTGAACCTTGGTTTTCAGGATGAGGAAGACCAGAACGAAGATGCCGATCCCAAGGCCGAGCAGCATCTGCGTTCCGGAGACGGTTTCTTGCATGGGAGTTTCCCCGTGATGTGGTTATGCGGGACTGGACTGGGTTGGCGTCCGCCGGTAAGCGGGCGCGTAGCGGGCCGCCACCAGGATGGATTCCACCATGCTCACGGCGCTGGCCTTGCCCTGCCAGGCGATGTCGAAGGCGGTGCCGTGATCGACGCTGGTGCGCAGGAACGGCAGCCCCAGGGTGAGCGAGATGGTCCGCTCGAAGTCCAGGGTCTTGGTGGCGATGTGACCCTGGTCGTGATACAGCGAAAGCACGGCGGCATAGCGCCCGTTCTTGGCCTGATGGAACACCGAGTCGGCACCGATGGGGCCGACGACCCGGAAGCCCCGTTTTTGCGCCTCGGCGATGGCCGGCTCCACTTCCTTGACTTCCTCGTCGCCGAACAGGCCATGTTCCCCGGAGTGGGGGTTGAGACCCGCGACGGCCAGTTCGCCGCCGCCGAGCCCGAGCTGTTCCATGGCCTGCTGGCAGCGTTCGATGTAGTCGAGCAGCCGTTCCTTGGTCACCAGATCGCAGGACTTCCGCAGCGAGACGTGGCGGCTGAGGAAAAACACCCGCAGCCCGAGCGTTTCAAACATGGTCAGGGGATCGTGCGCACCGGTCAGAGCGGCCAGCATCTCGGTATGCCCGATATAGGGAACACCGGCGGCCTGAATCGACTCCTTGTTGATCGGCGCGGTGTTGATCACCTCGACCTCGCCCCGCAAGGCCGCCTGCACCACCGCCTGGATATAGTCCCAGGCGGCCTGCCCGCACAACGCCTGCACCTTGCCCGGCTCGAACGCGGCTGGGTCGGCGTTGGCGAAATCGATGACCTCGATGGACCCCGCCGCGAAGCGCGCCTCGTCCGGCTTGCCGATGGCCCGAACCTTCAGTTTGAGGCCGCTTTCCTGGACCGCTTTGTCGATGACGAGAGCGTCGCCGTAGACCAGGCAGCGGGCGACGTGATTCACCGTGTCGTCCGCGACGGTGCGGACCAGGATTTCGGGGCCGATCCCGGCGGGATCGCCCATGCTGATGCCGATGATGGGTTTGCTCATGAGGATTCTCCTGGGTTGGCGCGGGCAGCGGCCTTACCGGCCAACTCGTCGCGCAGAAAACGGGCGCAGATTTTGGTGGCGTCCCTGTCGCCGGCCGTGCCGCCCTTGGTGACGACCGGCATTCCCTCGAAACGACCGCCCATGAGGTGGCCATAGGCGACCAGGGGCAGCACGTCGCGTTCGAGCACCAGACCGATGGCGCCGAGCCGCCGAAACACCGCTATCGTGGTGTCGCCGCCGGACAGATAAAGGCCGCCCACGCGCGACGCGGTGGCCAGGGTCAACTCGACGGTGCGGGCGATGCCCTGGTTGATCAGGCCCGAGACCGCCTCGATGTCGCTGGCGCGACCGCGAGCGATGGTTTCGAGATCGAGGCAAGCGGTGGCGTCGAGGCAATTGGTAGTCAGGCAGAGGAATTCGGTATCGGCTGGCGCGGCGGCCAGCGTCGCCGCCGCTTGTTCGATTTCCGCCGCCGCGACCTCACCCCCGGCGATCAACCGGGTGGGATCGAGATAGGCGGTCGTCACGTCGTAGGCGCGGTAGAGTTCCCGGAGTTGCTCCCCGGCGGTGGCGACCACGCTGCCGACCACCAGCAACACGCGGGGGCGCGGCTGGCCACCGCGTTCCGCCGGCAGCAGCCGACCGGCCAGCGCCGCCGAGAACGGACCGGGATCGACGGCAATGAAAGGGAGGCCGGCGGCGAGCATGGCGTCGGCGATGGTCTCGAGATCCTCGGGTTGCAAGGCGTCGAGGACCGCGATCCGGCTGCCGTCGCGATACGCTTCGCCGAGAGCGGCGGCGAGAGCGTCCACACCGGCGTAAACCGTGTCGAGCGGCACATGGACGGCGGCGCGGCGCGAACCGGCCGCCACCAGATCGAGCGTGCGGCTGGTCAGGACCGGCGTCTTGGGATCGCGCGCCACGTCGCTGCGCTGGAGCAGGATGCCGTTCACCAGCAGATAGCCGCCCACCGCCACCCGCCCCGCCTGGGGATAGGCCGGCACGACCACGGCGAGCCGGTCCGAATCCTCGACCGCGGCCAGCGCGTCGAGCATGGCGTCGATTTCGGGTCCCACGTTGCCGCGCAGCGTGGAGTCGATGCGTTTGGTGTAGAGGCGAACTTCGGGCGCGGCCAGCGCCGTGGTCGCGTCCCGCACGCGCTGATAAGCCACGGCGGGGGCCACGGCCCGGCTGTCGGTGGGCGCGATCAGGACATCCCGCCCGGCGCGGACCGCCAAGGGCGGAGGCAGATCGCCGGTCAGGGTGAGCGGCGAGAGGCCGAAGGTTTTCAGAAGCACGCCCGAGGCGTTGGCGCCGGTGAGATCGTCGGCGACGATGAGACAGCGGTACATGGCGGGTCAGACCTCCAC
>JBDHRD010000135.1:0-8716 GCA_039807425.1 Candidatus Contendibacter sp.
ATCGGGCCGGTGCCGAAGCCGAACAGCATGATCGCCGCGATCAGGGTGGTCAGGTTGGAGTCGAGGATGGTGTCGAACGCCCGGTCGAAGCCGGCGTGGATTGCCGCCTGCGGGCTGTTGCCGTTGCGCAGTTCCTCGCGGATGCGTTCGTAGATCAGCACGTTGGCGTCCACCGCCATGCCCATGGTCAGCACGATGCCGGCGATGCCGGGTAGGGTGAGCGTGGCTTGCAGCATGGACAGCGCGGCGATCAGCAGCACCACGTTGGCGGCCAGCGCGGCGGTGGCGATCAGGCCAAAGCTCTTATAGCGCAGGGTCATGAACACGGCGATGACCACCAGGGCGATGACGGCGGCGCGGAAGCCTTGGGCGATATTCTCCTTGCCGGCGCTGGGACCGACCGTGCGCTCCTCGATGATCTCGATGGGACTGGCCAATGCGCCAGCCCGCAGCAGCAGCGCCAGGTCGCGGGCTTCGCGGGTGCTGTCCAGGCCGGTGATCTGGAAACGGCGGCCCAGCCGGTCGCGGATGACGGCGACGTTGATCACTTCTTCGACGGTGTAGGCGGTTTTCTTCAGCTCGCCATCCACCCGCTTGGTCTCGGTCTTGTTCTCGATAAACACCACGCCCATGCGCTTGCCGATGTTGTCCTTGGTGGCGTCTTCCATGCGCTTGGCGCCCTTGCCATCCAGGGTGACGTACACCGCTGGCCCGCCACTCTGCTGGTCCAGTCCGGACGCGGCATCGACGATGGATTCGCCGGTCAGCATCACCCGCTTCTGCAACAGCACCGGCCGGCCCTCGCGGTCCTTGTACAGCCGCGAGTTGATCGGCACGCGGCCGGTCGTAGCGGCCTGATACCAGTCATTCTCTTCGTCCGCCAGCCGGAACTCCAAGGTAGCGGTAGCACCCAGAATTTCCTTGGCGCGGGCGGTGTCCTGCACGCCAGGGAGCTGGACCACGATGCGGTCGCTGCCCTGCTGCTGGATGATCGGTTCGGCCACGCCCAGCTCGTTGACCCGGTTGCGCAGGGTGGTGATGTTCTGTTGCAGGGCGAAATCGCGTTTTTCCTTGATTTCGGACTCGCGAAGACTCAGCTTCAGACCGAGCGGTTCGAGCAGCGTCTGTTGCAGGCCCGGCAGGTTTTTGCGCAACGCCTGGGCCGCCTTGTCGCGTTCAGCCTCATCCTTGAACTCCACCTGCACCCCGCCGCTGGCGGCGCGGCCCACCGAACTGTATTGCACTTTCTCGGTGCGCAACTGGACACGAATCTCGTCCACGTAGCTGTCTTCGATCTGCTTGATGGTAGCGTCCATGTCCACCTGCATCAGGAAATGCACGCCACCGCGCAGGTCGAGGCCGAGATACATCGGATTCAGGCCCATCGCCCGCAGGAAACCGGGCGCCGCCGAGGCCAGGTTCAGGGCGACGATGTAGTCGCGGCCCAGCCGATCCTTGAGGATGTCGGCGGCCTTGAGCTGCACTTCGGTGTCGGGGAAGCGGATCAGCAGGCGGCCTTCTTCCAGTTCGAGCCGTTTGTGGGGCAATTTTTCGGTGTCGATCAGCGCAGCGACCCGGTTTTGGAACGCGGCGTCAATGGCGATGTTGGCGCGGGCGCCGGAAATCTGTACGGCGGGATCTTCGCCGAACAGGTTGGGCAACGCGAAGATCAAGCCCCAGAGCATCACCAGGCCGATCAGCAGGTACTTCCACCAGGGGTATTGATTCAGGGTATGCGGAGTGGACATGAGGCGGCGGTTCCCGCCAGGCGCCGGGCGGCGCGCTGGCGCTGGATTAGAGATTGCCCTTGTAGGTGCCCTTGGGCATCAATGAACCCACGGACTGCTTCTGGATCTTGATCTGCACGCCGTCGGCGATTTCCACTTGCAGGAAATTTTCGCCGATATCGGTGATGCGGCCCAGTACGCCGCCGCCGGTAACCACATCGTCGCCCTTCTTGAGTCCCTCGATCATCTGCTTGTGTTCCTTGGCGCGCTTGGTTTGCGGGCGAATCAGCAGGAAGTAGAACGCCGCGATCAGGATGATGGGAAACAGCAGGTTCATCAAACCCATTTCGGCGCCCCCGGGAGCGCCGCCCGTCTGGGCCATGGCGGAGGGGATCAGGAAGTTGAGCATATCCATGGAATTTCCTCGTGATGTCTGGCTTCGCCTCAGGGATGGATTGGAGGCGAGACCGCTTCTCTAAAAACGCGGCATTATACACGGACGGGGCCATTGGCCGTGCTTGCTTTTCGGAAAATTCCACCAAACGGGTTCCAGCCGGCCGGTGATGTAGCGGCTCGCTACGTTGGACTGGCCTCGAAGTCAGCCACAATACTCTTGGGGTGTGGCTGAATTCCACCGCCGATCCAGTGAATCGGTTGACCATCCACGCTGTCATCCGCTGCAAACCCTCCTCTGGCGACGAGCCAACCATTGCTGATTGGCGCAACAGGTTCTGGATCGGGAATTTCATGGCAAATGCTCCAGGGTATCCAGCACCGCGCGTGGTTCGAGTTTGCCCTTGAAAAATAGCACCGGGCCGGGAACGTCCCGGAAATCATCCGCGCCGACGTTCAGGCGCTCCGAGACAGCGACGATCAAATTCGGCATGGCGGCGCGGCGCAGCTTGTCCAGCTTGCGGCGCAAGTAGTCGGGATGCCAGAAACCCATGATTTCGACATGTGCCACCCGGCCGTCGGAGTGGCGCAGGGCGAAGTCGGGCACGAACACCGTCCCCTTCAAATCCACGATTTCCACCTCGCGTTCCAGCGCCCACGGTGTCTCCAGCTTCTCCCAGCGACGGGCGAAGCTTTCCTCCAGCAGGCTGTCATAGGCTGGCGGCGCGGCGGTCAGCGGTTTGAGGGGGGACTGTGAATCGAGCCGGTAGCTCAATGCCTGCCCGTCCCGCTGCAACATCGCTTCCATTTCCCAGCGGCTGACCCGTAACAGCGCCGGTAGAAACATGGCCATCTGCAACCCGTACTTGCGAGTCTGTTTGAACAGACTGGCGGGACCGTCCACGTAGATTTGATAGCCATCGTCGAGATTGCCCTCGACCGCGTACATCAGGCCGTGGAACTTGAGATGCTGAAACAGGCGGCGGTATTCGCCGGGCACGTTGCGGTGGGCGATGAGACGCAGATACAGCGCCGAGTACAGCAAACCCTGGGCTTGAGCGAGGTTGTAGCGGTCCACCAACCGGTCGGGGGTGAAATCCGGCAGGGCGGTCAACAAGTGATTCTCCGGCAGGTCGGCGTACAACGCCTCGCGCAATGTTGCCGTTTCCAGCCGATAGCGCGGGGCGACGGTTTCGAGCACCTCCCGCGCCTGGGTTTCGCCGTAGCCGCCGCGTTCGGCTGCCAGAGTGAAGACTTCGCGCCGCAGCGCCTCCGGCTCGAGTTCGCCGGTGGCCAGGGTAAATTCAGCGGCGTTCAAGGCCAGATGGGCGAAGCCGCGCACGATACGGTAATCGGGCGAGTCGCCTTCCAGCGCCCGCAGGGCCGCGTGCAATTCGCCGCGCGTGCGGTGCTGGTGTTCGCGGATCAGATTCAGAACCCGCTCGGCCCATGCGTGCTGCTCGCGCCGCAGAAAACGTGGATAGACCTGAGCACCGCGTTTGTGGGAAAAGAGGAGATCGGAAGGGAGCATCAGCGGCCAGGTTTAAGACCAGTGGACCGTTCCGGGTCGAACAACGCCAGCGTGGCTTCGATCCGTTCCACCTTGCGACCTGGGTCTGGCGGCATTCGACGCCGGTCGGCGACTCGTTCCTCGCGGGTTTCCCTGGCGATCACTTCGTACAGCACGGCCTTTTTGCCGTCGCCACGCCGCAGGATGCGACCCAACCGCTGCACGAATTCCCGCGCCGAGGCGCTACCCGACAGGATCACGCCCACCGAGGCGTCCGGCACGTCTACCCCTTCGTTGAGTACGTTGCTGGTGACGATGGCGGCGTAGACCCCGGATTTGAAGCGGTCGAGAATATCCTGCCGTTCCTTGATCAGGGTCTGATGGGTCAGACAGGGAATCAGAAACCGTTGCGACACTTCGTAGGCGGTGGCGTTGTCCTCGGTGAAGATGACCGTCTTCGCACCTGGATGGTTGGCCAGGATCATGCCGAGCGCCCGCAGCTTGGCTGGGGTAGCGTGGGCGATACGGCGGGCGTCACGATGAGCGCGCATGGCGCGGCGGCCATCGACGCTGCGGGCCGACAGCATGACAAACCGGTTCCAGCCTTCCAGCGTGTTCAGCGCCAGATGGTTGGCCTGCAAAAAGGCGTTGCGCTCGTCCAGCGCCTGTTGGTAGGCGACGCGCTCGGCGGGAGACAGGTCCACATGCACCGGTCGCACCTGAAAATCCGCCAGCACGTCGCCGGCCAGTTGCTCCGGGCGTTTTCGGTAGACGATGGGACCAATCAGATCAAGCAGGTCGGTGTCCTTGCCGTCGCTGCGTTCGGGCGTGGCGGTCAAGCCGAGCCGATACGGCGCCAGCGAAAACTCGGCGATGACGCGGTAGAACTCCGAGGGCAAGTGGTGTGCCTCGTCGAAGAGCAACAGGCCGAAGCGGTCGCCCAGCCGTTCGATATGGCGCGCGGCGGAATCGTAAGTCGCAATCGTCAGCGGCTGTGGTTCGTGATAACCGCCGCCGATCAGACCGGTCTCCTGGTCCGGGAACGCCGTCCGCAGCAGCGCGTACCATTGTTGCATCAGATCCAGGGTTGGGACCATGATCAGCGCGTCGCGTCGCGCCCAGCATAACGCCAGCAGGCCGACCAGAGTCTTGCCAGCCCCGGTCGGCAGCACCACCACGCCGCGCCCTTTCGCCGCCCGCCAGGCCGCGAGAGCTTCTTGTTGATGCGGGTAGGGAATCATCTCCAAGGCGCAGACGAGTTCCCGGCGCTGGTAGCGCGGCGCCTGGTTGCGGGCCAGTTCGCCCTTGAGCGGCCCAATGATCTCGCCGTAGCGATGGGCGGGCGCGCGGTAGGCGTCCACCCGGGGATCGTAGCAGAACCAGGTTTCCAATCCGGCCGGCAGTTCAGCCACCCCTTCCAGCAGCAGCGTGCCCCGGTCGAAGCGAAGCTGGCGCTCGGCGTCGTCGCGACCGGTGCGGTACAGACCAGCGGTGTCCTTGGTGATGTTCTTCATGGCCGTCCCTGCTGTCTCAGGTGATCCACCCATTCGTGGTGGTGACTAACCCCGTTTCCGCAGGGTTGGGGGTGTGGTCGCCGGGGATTTTGCCGAACACGATCAAAACCGTTTTCTTCCTCCCAGGAGAACCGCCGAAGAACCGTAGCGACTCCATTGGCGCAGGTCAAGTGATACCGGATGCTCCAGCTTTGTATTTATGGGCACGATCGTTGGTTCAGACACTTTTTAGACGTTCGCCGCTCAAATCAGCGCTGACTGCGTCAAATTGCGGCGAATAGTTGGGATCAGCGGTGAAATGCTGTCTCCCTGACTGGACAAGCCGCAGCGGTTCATGCAGAATCGCGCCCTTTAATTTAAAGGGATTCCAGATTGACTCATGGCTAACCTGCTGTTGCTGAACGGATCCGATCTCGGTCTGCTGGGAGGGGAGGGTATCACCTTCATCGTGATTAGCCTCGTCACACCACGCGGGTAATCGTTGCCATGCCGATGGATATCCGCAAGATCAAGAAGCTCATCGAACTGCTCGAAAGCTCGGCTGTGGCCGAAATCGAAATCAAGGAAGGCGAGGATTCGGTGCGCATCAGCCGCCATCCTCAAGGCAGCGTTTCGGCTGTAATGCCCTCACAACCGCTGTGGGCCGCACCCGCACCCTACGGGTTCCCGCCTGTTGCGCCCGTGATACCGGTTCCCACGTCGCCCGCCGCGCCCGCCGCACCGGCGCCGATCCCTGACGCCGAAACGATCCAAGGTCACGTGCTGCGCTCGCCGATGGTGGGGACCTTCTACCGTTCCGCGGCGCCCGGGGGAAAGCCGTTCGTCGAGATCGGCCAGCCGGTCAGCGCCGGCGATCCGGTCTGCATCATCGAAGCGATGAAGATGTTCAACCAGATCGAGGCCGACCACGCGGGCACGGTGACCCGCATCCTGGCCGAGAACGGCCAGCCAATCGAATACGATCAGCCGCTGCTGGTCATCGAATAGCCGCGTCATGCTCGATAAAATCGTCATCGCCAACCGCGGCGAAATCGCCCTGCGCATCCTGCGGGCCTGTCGGGAACTGGGGATCCGCACTGTCGCCGTACATTCCACGGTGGACCGCGAACTGAAGCACGTGCGCCTGGCCGACGAGACGGTCTGCATCGGCCCGCCGCCCGCTGCCGACAGCTACCTGAACATGCCGGCGATCATCAGCGCCGCCGAGGTGACCGACGCGGTCGCCATCCATCCCGGTTACGGTTTTCTGTCCGAGAACGCTGATTTCGCCGAGCGGGTCGAGCAGAGCGGCTTCATCTTCATCGGCCCCCGCCCGGACACTATCCGGCTGATGGGCGACAAGGTCTCCGCCATCCGGGCGATGAAGGAAGCGGGCGTGCCCTGTGTGCCAGGCTCGGATGGCCCCTTGGGCGATGACGATCAGGAAACTCTGCGCATCGCCCACCGGATCGGCTACCCGATCATCATCAAGGCCGCCGGCGGTGGCGGCGGACGGGGGATGCGCGTGGTCCACAGCGAAGCGGCTCTGCTGACTACCCTCGACCTGACCCGCAGCGAGGCCAACGCGGCCTTCGGCAATCCGACCGTATACATGGAAAAGTACTTGGATCATCCCCGTCACGTCGAAATCCAGGTGTTGGCCGATACCCACGGCCACGCGATCCACCTGGGCGAGCGCGACTGTTCGATGCAGCGCCGCCACCAGAAGGTGATCGAGGAAGCACCGGCTCCCGGCATCAGCACCGAACAGCGCCGCCGCATCGGCCAGATTTGCGTCGAGGCCTGCCAGCGCATCGGCTATCGCGGCGCGGGCACCTTCGAGTTCCTGTACCAGGACAGCGAGTTTTATTTCATCGAAATGAACACCCGGGTCCAGGTCGAGCATCCGGTCACCGAACTGATCACGGGAGTGGACATCGTCAAGGAGCAGTTGCGCATCGCCGCCGGCGAGCCGCTTGGCTACCGCCAGGACCAGATCCGCATCCACGGCCACGCCATCGAGTGCCGGCTGAACGCCGAGAATCCCGACAACTTCACGCCGTCGCCGGGAACGATCACCCAGTATCACGCGCCGGGCGGGCCGGGCATCCGGGTGGATTCGCATCTCTACAACGGTTATCGGGTGCCACCCAACTACGATTCGATGATCGGCAAGCTGATCGCCCACGGCGAAACCCGCCAGGCTGCCATCGCCCGGATGCGCAACGCCCTCGCCGAACTGGTCATCGAAGGGATCAAGACCAATGCTCCCCTGCACTGGCGCATCCTCGGTGATGCCGGCTTTATCGCCGGTGGCGCCGATATCCACTATCTGGAAAAGCAACTGCTCGGGTATTTGGAAAAGCAGTTGCTAGGGACGCGGTAGGCCGGCCATTCGGGAGGATGGTCGTCTGGTGCCGGATGCGCTACGCTTTACCTTCCATAAGGTAAGCGAATGATCATCTCATGAGCGACGACGCCACGGCCCCCTGGCTGCAACTGACTCTCGAAGCGATCGAACACCGTCCCGAGCAACTGGAAGACGCGCTGTTGCAGGCCGGCGCTCTGGCGGTGACGCTGGAGGATGCCGGTGACCAGCCGGTGTTGGAGCCGGCCCCGGGCGAAACCCCACTGTGGGCGCGTACCCGCATTACCGGGCTGTTCGACGCCCAGACCGACATCGAGGTAGTCAAGGGACAGTTGCGGCGCTTTCTGCACGCTGTCATTCTGCCCGAATGCTGCCTGACCCAACTGGAGGAGCGGAACTGGGTGCGTACCTGGATGGATCACTTCCATCCGATGCGTTTCGGCCAGCGGCTATGGGTATGCCCGACGAACCAGATTCCGCCCGAACCGGAAGCTATCAACATTCGGCTGGATCCGGGCCTGGCGTTCGGCACCGGCACCCATCCGACCACGGCGCTGTGTTTGGAATGGCTGGACGGCGCGAACCTGACCAGCCAAACCGTTCTGGATTACGGTTGCGGCTCCGGGATTTTGGCCATCGCCGCCGCCAAGCTGGGCGCTAAGCGGGTCTGGGCGGTGGACATCGATCCCCAGGCGCTGCTGGCCAGCGACGACAACGCCGCCGAAAACGAGGTTGAGGACTGCGTTGAACTGGCCAATCCCACCGAACTGCCAGAAAACCTGCGGGTGGATGTGTTGCTGGCCAACATCCTGGCCGGCGTGCTGGTGCGGCTGACGGCGGTATTTGGCCAGCGGGTCAAGCCAGGCGGTCGGCTCGTTTTATCGGGCATTCTCGAATCGCACGCCGATGCCGTGCGGGCGGCGTTCGAGCGCGATTTCAATTTTGCCCCGGTCCGGCGGCGGGAAGATTGGGTGCTGCTGGAAGGCGTGCGGCGGAATCCCTAGCTCTACGCCTAGTGGCCCATTCTCTAATTGTTTCCGCAGGGCGTTTCGGTATGATAACCGCCCTTTCCCCTGCGTAACCTCGACCCTTATTCCATGCGGATTGGCTCCTATACCCTTCTTCCGCCCGTGTTTCTGGCGCCGATGGCCGGGGTCAGCGACTGGCCGTTCCGGCTCTTGTGCCGGCGGTTGGGCGCGGGACTGGCGGTCTCGGAGATGGTCAG
>JBDHRD010000136.1:0-8712 GCA_039807425.1 Candidatus Contendibacter sp.
TTGTCCTTGACCTTGGCGATAAAGGAATCGATGTTCGACACATCGCCGATTCGGTCCAGCATCCGGATCACGGCTTCGTTGGCGCCGCCGTGCGCCGGCCCCCACAGGGTAGCGATGCCCGCCGCGATCGCCGCGTAGGGGTTGGTGCCCGAGGAGCCGGCCAACCGTACAGTGGAGGTGGAAGCGTTCTGCTCGTGGTCGGCATGCAAGGTAAACAGCACGTCCAGCGCCCGCTCGGCCACCGGGTTGATCTCGTAGCGCTTGCCGGGGAGACTGAACATCATGTACAGCAGATTGCCGGTGTAACTCAGATCATCGCGGGGATAGATGGAGGGATCGCCGATGCTGTGTTTGTAACAGGCGGCGGCGATGGTCGGCATCTTGGCGATCAACCGGCGGGCGGTGACCATCCGATCTTCGTAATCCTGAATATTGAGCCGGTCGTGAAAGAAGGCGGAGAGTGAACTGACTACGGCCATCATCATCGCCATCGGATGGGCGTCGTGATTGAAACCGTGGAAAAAGCGGCGCAGATTTTCACGGATCCGGTTATGCCGGGCGATGCTGGTCTCGAAGATCTGCTTCTTTTCGGCGTTGGGCAATTCTTCGTACAGCAGCAGATAGCAGACTTCCAGGAAATTACACTGCTCAGCCAACTGCTCGATGGGATAGCCGCGGTACATCAATTCACCCTTGTCACCATCCAGGTAGGTGATCGTGCTCTGGCAACTGGCGGTGGACATGAAACCGGGGTCGTAGGTGAAGTAACCGAATTCCTTGGCCAGCCTGCCGATGTCCACTACGGGAGCGCCGTAGATTGGCTCCAGCACCGGCATCTGCGCCGCTTTTCCGTTGACATCATCCTTAAAGGTAATCGTTGTCATTGTGTAGCCTCCAAAGTGGGTTGATGAGTCAAAAGCAGGTTGGCGAACTGTTGTCCTGTTTTTTTCGCCACGACGGCATGTTGGCGGTTATCAGCGTCTTATGCGCCCTTGTTAAAACAGGCTAGATGATACCTAAGATGCCGCGTTGCCGCAAAATCCGCCCGTAGTTGGAGCGGCGGACAAAAAAGGCATCGTCGAGGATGCCTTTATCGTCGAAGATACCTTTGGGTCAAAACGCCGGCGAGGGTTCAGGACAGACCATACTTGCGGCGGAAACGGTCCACGCGGCCAGCGGTGTCCACGATCTTCTGCTTGCCAGTGTAGAACGGGTGCGAGTGGCTGGATACTTCCACCTTGACCAGGGGATAGGTCTTGCCGTCGGTCCACTGGATGGTTTCCTTGGTGGAAATCGTGGACCGGGTGAGGAACGAGAAATCGGTGGAGATGTCTTGAAACACGACTTCGCGGTAGGCGGGATGAATATCTTTCTTCATGAATGCCGGAACCTTCGCAATACGGTGAGCCGATCCGCGCCGCGCCGGGGTGGCGCGTGGGCATGAACGCCTGGCGGGCTGCTGAAAACGTTAAACTATAACGAGTTTCAGGGCCAAGCCGCAAGGCCACGTTCGCTCAAAAATTTTTGGTGACCCGGGCGCCATACTGGTAGCGTCACTCTGTTTCGAGCACTTTTAAGGGATAGAAAACCGCGATGAACTCTGAACCCAGGGTTGGTTTTGTCAGCCTCGGTTGCCCTAAGGCGCTGGTGGACTCCGAACAAATTTTGACCCGGTTGCGGGCCGAGGGCTACGGGATCGCCCCGACCTACCCGGAAGCGGATCTGGTGGTGGTCAACACCTGCGGCTTTATCGACGCGGCGGTGGCGGAGTCGCTGGACGCCATCGGCGAGGCGCTGGCGCAGAACGGCAAGGTGATCGTCACCGGCTGTCTGGGCGCCAAGGGCAACGTCGTGCGGGAATTGCATCCCAGCATCCTGGCGGTGACCGGTCCGCACGCCTGCGAGGAGGTGATGACGGCGATTCACGCGCATCTGCCCCGGCCACACGATCCGTTCGTCGATCTCGTCCCGCTGCAGGGGATCAAGCTGACGCCCCGGCATTATGCCTATCTGAAGATCGCCGAGGGCTGCAACCATCGCTGCACGTTTTGCATCATTCCCCAGTTACGCGGCGATCTGGTCAGTCGACCGGTCGGCGAAGTGCTGCGGGAGGCGGAGAATCTGGTCCGGGCCGGCGTGCGGGAACTGCTGATCGTGTCGCAGGATACCAGCGCCTATGGGGTGGATGTGCGTTACCGCACCGGATTCTGGAACGGCCGCCCGCTCAAGACCCATTTGACTCCGCTGGCTGCCGCGCTGGGTGAACTCGGCGCGTGGGTGCGGTTGCATTACGTCTATCCGTATCCCCAGGTGGATGAACTGATCCCGCTGATGGCCCAAGGTCAGGTGTTGCCCTATCTGGATGTCCCGTTGCAGCACGCCAATCCGCGCATTCTGAAGGCCATGAAGCGGCCAGCCAACGCCGACGATACGCTGGCGCGCATCCGGCGCTGGCGGGAAATCTGCCCTGAGCTAACCTTGCGCAGCACCTTTATTGTCGGTTTCCCCGGCGAGACGGAAACCGATTTCCAGCAACTATTGGAATTCCTGGAAGCGGCGGAACTGGATCGGGTGGGCTGTTTCACCTACTCGCCAGTAGAAGGAGCCGCTGCCAACACCCTGCCCGATTCGGTGCCGGAGGAGGTCAAGCAGGAGCGGCAGGCCCGGTTGATGACGCTGCAAGCCGGAATCAGCGCCCGGCGGTTGCGGCGCAAGGTCGGGCAAACGATCAAGGTGCTGGTGGACGCGCACGACGAGGAGGGCGGAGCCATCGCCCGCTCCAGCGCCGACGCGCCGGAAATCGATGGGGTGGTTTATATCGAGAAGGGCGCAGCGTTGCCAGTCGGCGAGTTCGCCGAGGTTCGGGTCGTGGACGCCGACGAGCATGATCTGTATGCCGAATCATCGCAGCGAAAGAGTAAGTGTCGGGAGCACTCGCCAGCCTCGGCGCTTCCTCCTGGCGGCGGACCCACGCACGCGGCGAAGGTCTGGCGGTATTGCCCGTGACCGCAAGCCAACCAGGAGTTGGCGATGCCAGGCGGGCAGGAACAGCCGGCAGAAATCATCGACGTCGCAAAACAATTCTTCTAAGCTCATGATGGAGGCTCTTGGGAAGAGGTTGACTCCCCAGGAACCTTAGCGGATTCCATCCCAGGAGCCACCCCTCCATCCTTATCCAGAACTCACGTTAAATTTGGCCGAAAGCAGTCTTGGCAATGGGGTCCACCTCATGCTGAACAGAGAAGCCGTGATTGCAAAACCCACCTGGGGTGGTTTCTTTCCCCGGAACATACGCTCGAATCGTAACCGAGAGGTGTAATCATGTACCAAACAATGATCAAGCGCCGCGCCGCGGCGATCCTGGTGGCGACCCTGACACTGACGGGCGGTCTGGCTGGCGCGCAAGACGGCTCTTCAAATCCACCACCGAGCGCCGACGCGAGCGCCGCCGATCTCCTCATCGCGCGACCGGGCGGGCTGGCCGCGACGGTGTTGGGCACGGCGGTATTCATCGTCGGACTGCCGTTTACCCTGATCAGCGGCAGCACCGAACAAGCGGCGCAAAAACTGGTCGTGGAGCCGGCTCAATATACCTTTACGCGCCCTTTGGGTGAGGGCATGTAAACGGCGTCGGATTATTTCCATTTCCACTGTCAGGGCTGCCATGGCCAATCCCCTTCATCTCCTTGTCATCGACCTCGAAACCCGCCCCGACACGGCGATTTTGCCTGGGGACCGCGATCCCGAGGCTTTTCCCAAGCCGATCCAACACGAGATCATCACACTGGGTTTCCTGCTGGCGCGCATCGACCGCGACGGGCAAAGCGAGCGCTATACGATCCGCAAACTGGGCGCGGCCAGTATCGCCGAGCGCGGCGAACGAGAGATTCTGGCCGGGTTCTGGCAACTGGTGGACCGCCAGAAACCCCGACTGGTCACCTGGAATGGGCGCGGTTTCGATGTCGCCGTGCTCAAGCAGCGCTCACTAATCCATGGTTTCACCGCGTTTAACTGGCATCGCACCGACCCGCGCTTCGGCTACGACTACCGCTACGAGAGCAACTGGCACTGCGATTTGATGGATGTGCTGGGCGATTTTGGCGCCTCGCCCAAGCTGGGGCTGGACGAGGCCGCCCAGGCATTGGGCCTGCCGGGGAAGTGGAACGGCCACGGCGAGAACGTCGCCGATCAGGCCGCCGCCGGCGATTACGCCGCTATCAACCAGTATTGCGAAGGCGACGTACTCAATACCTACGTGCTCTATCTGCGCTGGGCCTGCTTCAGCACCCGCGTCAGTGCGCGGGGCCACAACGCCAGCGTGCAAAACCTGCTGGATTATCTGGAAGCAGGCCGAGAGCGGCATCCGCACTGGGGCGAGTTTATCGACCGCTGGCGCGCGAGTGCCCGACCGTGTCCGCTGTTCGTCAACGAACCGCCCGGCGAACCGGGGCCACAACCGCCGGAATCGCACCTGAGAAGCGAGGACGTGTTGCCTTAGGCGGATACCGCTACTGGCGGCACGGCGCCGGTCCTACACTTCGTCTTCCGCGCCCAGATAGGCCTCGATCACCCGGGGATCGTGGCGTACCTGGTCTGGCGGCCCCTCGGCGATCTTGCCGCCGTATTCCAGCACCACCAGCTTTTCGCAGGCCCGCATCACCAGCCGCATATCGTGTTCGATCAACAAGGTGGTGATGCCGCGCGCCCGAATCCGCTCGATCAATCCGATCAGCCCTTCGGTTTCCTGCTCGTTCATCCCGCCGGCCGGTTCGTCGAGAATCAACAGGCGTGGCCGGGTCGCCAACGCCCGGGCGATTTCCAGCCGGCGCTGGTCGCCGTAGGCCAGGTTTTTCGCCAGCACGAGCGCCTGCCCGCCCAAACCGACGAAGTTCAATTCCTGCACTGCCGCGGCGACGGCCGCGCTCTCCTCGCGGCGCTGGGCCGGCCAGCGCAGCATGGCGGCGGCTATCCCGGAGCGCATCCGGTAATGACAGCCGGCCAGCACGTTTTCCAGCGCGGTCAGGTTCTGGAACAGCCGGATGTTTTGAAAGGTGCGGGCGATGCCCAAGGCGATGATGCGGTGGGTGCGCAGGCCATTCAACACGTTGTCCGCGAAGGTGATCCGGCCCCGGTCGGGCCGGTAATTGCCGGTGATCAGATTGAACACGGTGGTCTTGCCGGCGCCGTTGGGTCCGATCAGCCCCACGACCGCGCCCTCCTCGACGGTGAAGGACACTTCGTTGACGGCGGTCAGGCCGCCGAAGCTTTTGGTCAGGTCTTGCAGGCTGAGCAGGCTCATGGGGCGCGGTTGCGGCGTGATGGATCGGGCACAGAGTAACCGTATCGGCGGTCTCCGGCTAGAGCAGCACGCGACGGAAATCCGTCAACAGTCGGGCGAGATAGACGTTGAAGCGGGTCGCCAGCGCGCCGTCGATCACACGATGGTCGGCGGTCAGCGACAGCGGCAGCATCAGGCGTGGGACGAATTGCTGGCCGTCCCAGACCGGTTTCATCGCCGACTGACCGACGCCGAGGATCGCCACTTCCGGGGCGTTGATGATTGGGGAGAAATGGCCGCCGCCGATGCCGCCGACCGAGGAAATGGTGAAGCAGGCGCCCTGCATTTCGGCCGAGCCAAGTTTGCCGTCGCGCGCCTTTCGGGCGAGTTCGGTGGTTTCCGCGGCGATCTCCAAAACGGTCTTTTGATCGGCGTCCTTCACCACCGGCACCACCAGCCCGTTAGGCGTGTCGGCGGCGAAGGCGAGGTGGTAATACTGTTTGTAGACCAGATTTTCGCCGTCGAGAGAGGCATTGAAATCCGGGAACTGTTGTAGCGCCCGAACGCACGCCCTGATCAGGAAAGCCAGCAGGGTTAGTTTGACCCCGCCGTTCTTTTCGCCTTCCCGGTTGATTTGCACCCGGAGGGCTTCCAGGTCGGTGATGTCGGCATCCTCGGGGTAAGTGACCGCCGGGATCATCACCCAGTTGCGCGCAAGGTTGGCTCCAGAGATTTTCTTGATGCGTGGCAGGGGTTTGATTTCCACCGGGCCGAATTTGGCGAAATCCACCGAGGGCCAGGGCAGCAGATCGAGCGCACCGCCGCTTGCCGCCGGAGCGAGGGTGCCCGCTAGCGCCTGCTTGACGAAGTTTTGCACGTCCTCCTTGAGAATCCGTCCCTTGGGGCCGGAACCCCCGGCCAGCCGGGTGAGATCGACTCCCAGTTCGCGGGCGAAGCGGCGAATCGAGGGGCTGGCGTGAACCGTGGCGAAGCTGGCGGCGGGGGCGGGGATCTCGCCCACTGGCGGAACGGGCGGCTCTGGCGGCGGCGGCAGGGCCTGCACCGGCGGGGCCGGCGGCGCGGCGACGGGCTTGGGGGCGACCGGACCTAGCGGGACGGCGCGCGGCGTGTCGGGCAACCGTGGCTTGGCGGTCTCGTCCGCCGCCGTGGCGAGCAGCAGGATCAAATCCCCCTGGGATACCCGATCGCCGGGCTTGACCTTCACCTCTTGAACCTGACCCGCCAACGGCGAGGGCACTTCCATGGAAGCCTTGTCGGTTTCCAGCATGACCAGCGGGGTTTCCACCTCGATCAGGTCGTCCGCCGCCACCAGCACCTCGATGATGTTGACGTTTTTGAAATCGCCGATGTCCGGCACGCGAATTTCCTGGATGATGCTCACGCGGGGTTCTCCCTTGGACCCATTTAGACGGTGACGGGATTGGGCTTGTCAGCATCGATACCGTATTTTGCGATGGCCTTGCTGACCCTGGCGACGGGCGTGGCGCCTTCCTCGGCCAGCAGTTTCAGCGCCGCGACCGCCACGTAATGCCGATCCACCTCGAAATGCCGGCGCAGCTTGACGCGGGTGTCGCTGCGGCCGAAGCCATCGGTTCCCAGCACGTGATAGCGCCGGGGAATGAAGGGCCGCAGTTGCTCGGCGTACAACTTCAGGTAATCGGTAGCGGCGACCACCGGGCCGGGATGACCGTCCAGACAGGTCTCGACATGGCTGCGGCGCCGCGGCTGGTCGGGATGCAGCAGGTTCCAGCGCGTCGCGTCCTGACCCTCGCGCGCCAGCCCGTTAATCCCCGGAGCGGCCCAAATGTCCGTGGTCACGTCCCAGTCGGTGCGCAGGAGTTCGGCGGCGGCGATCACTTCGCGCAGAATCGCGCCACAGCCCAACAGTTGTACCCGTGGGCCATCGCCCTCGCCCCGGCGGAACAGGTACAGACCCTTGAGAATGCCTTCCCGCGCGCCTTCGGGCATGGCCGGGTGGTGATAGTTCTCGTTCAGGGTGGTGACGTAGTAGAAAACGTTTTCCTGTTCCTGGAACATTCGCCGCAGGCCGTCCTGAATAATGACCGCCAGTTCGTAGGCGAAGGTGGGATCGTAGGACACGCAGTTGGGGATGAACTGGGCGAACAGGTGACCGTGGCCGTCCTGGTGTTGCAAGCCCTCACCGGCCAGCGTGGTGCGCCCGGAAGTGCCGCCGATCAGGAAGCCGCGCGCCTGAATGTCGCCCGCCGCCCAGGTCAGATCGCCGACGCGCTGGAAACCGAACATCGAGTAGTAAATGAAGAACGGAACCATGTTCACGCCGTGGTTGCTGTAGGCGGTGCCGGCGGCGATCCACGACGACAAGGCTCCGGCTTCGTTGATACCCTCCTGGAGGATTTGCCCTTTCTTGTCCTCCTTGTAGAACATCAACTGGTCGGCGTCCTGCGGTTCGTACAACTGACCGCGCGGCGAATAGATGCCGATCTGGCGGAACATGGCTTCCATGCCGAAGGTGCGGGCCTCGTCGGCGACGATGGGAACAATGTGCCGGCCGATGCTCTGGTCGCGCGCCAGTTGGGTGAGGATGCGGACGAACACCATGGTCGTCGACATGGCGCGCTCGCCGCTGTCTTGCAGGAGGGCATCGAAGGTGGCCAGCGGCGGAACCGGCAACGGTGGAGCCTCGCGGCGACGCCGGGGCAGCCAGCCGCCCAGCGCGGCGCGGCGGGCCTGAAGATATTGAATTTCCGGGCTATCCTCTGCCGGCTTGAAGAACGGCGCATCGTGCAACTGCTCGTCGGAGAGCGGGATATGGAAGCGGTCGCGGAAGTCCTTGAGCGCCTGTTCGCCCATTTTCTTCTGCGAATGGGTGATATTCTTGCCCTCGCCCGCCACGCCCATGCCATAGCCCTTGACGGTCTTGGCCAGAATCACGGTCGGCTGCCCCTGGTGCTTCACGGCGGCGGCGTAGGCGGCGTAAATCTTGTGCGGGTCGTGGCCGCCCCGGTTCAGCCGCCAGATGTCCTCGTCGGACAGTTGACTGACCATCTGCTTGAGTTCGGGATATTTGCCGAAAAAGTGTTCGCGGGTATAGGCGCCGCCCTTGGCCGTGAAATTCTGATACTCGCCGTCCACGCATTCCTCCATGCGCTTCAGCAACAGGCCTTTTTTGTCGGCGGCGAACAGCGGATCCCAATAGGAACCCCACAGCACCTTGATCACGTTCCAGCCGGCGCCGCGAAAATCGCCTTCCAGTTCCTGAACGATCTTGCCATTGCCGCGCACTGGGCCGTCCAGCCGTTGCAGGTTGCAGTTGATGACGAAGATCAGATTGTCCAGATTCTCGCGGGCGGCCAGGGCAATCGCGCCCAGCGATTCCGGTTCGTCCATTTCGCCGTCGCCGCAGAAGCACCACACCTTGCGGCCTTCGGTAT
>JBDHRD010000137.1:0-8645 GCA_039807425.1 Candidatus Contendibacter sp.
TTGTCGATTTCCATCACCCGGACCTTGACCACATCGCCGACCGCCAGCTTGTCGCTGACGCTCTGCACCCGCTCCTCGCAAATCTGCGAGATGTGCACCATGCCGTCGCGGCCCGGCAGAATCGCCACGAACGCGCCGAAGTCCATGATCCGGACCACCTTGCCCTCGTAGATCTGGCCCGCTTCCACATCGGCGGTAATCTGCTCGATGCGGCGGCGGGCTTCGTCGCCGGCAGCCTTGTCCACGGCGGCGATCTTCACCACGCCGTCGTCGCTGATGTCGATGGTGGCGCCGGTTTCCTCGGTGATGGCGCGGATGGTGACGCCGCCCTTGCCGATCACGTCGCGGATCTTCTCCGGGTTGATGCGCAGAGTGGTGTAGCGCGGCGCGTATTCGGACAATTCCTGGCGCGGCTTGACGATGGCCTGACTCATCTTGCCGAGAATGTGCAGCCGCCCCTCATGCGCCTGGGCCAGCGCCTGCTCCATGATCTCGCGAGTGATGCCGTCGATCTTGATGTCCATTTGCAGGGCGGTGACGCCATCGGTGGTGCCGGCGACCTTGAAATCCATGTCGCCCAGATGGTCCTCGTCGCCGATGATATCGGTCAGCACCGCGAAGCGGTCCCCTTCCTTGATCAGGCCCATGGCGATGCCCGCCACCGGAGCCTTGATCGGCACGCCGGCATCCATCAGCGACAGGCTGGCGCCGCAGACCGAGGCCATGGAACTGGAGCCGTTGGATTCGGTGATCTCGGACACCACCCGCACCGTGTATGGGAACTGGCTGGGTTTAGGCATCATCGCCTGCACGCCGCGCTTGGCCAGGCGGCCGTGACCGATCTCGCGGCGTTTGGGGCTGCCGACCTGACCGATCTCGCCGACCGAATAGGGCGGGAAGTTGTAGTGCAGCAGGAACGGCTGGCGGTACTCGCCCTCGATGGCGTCGATGATCTGGGCATCCCGGTCAGTGCCGAGCGTGGTGACCACCAGCGCCTGGGTCTCACCGCGGGTGAACAGCGCCGATCCGTGGGTGCGCGGCAATACGCCGACCCGGACCGTGATGGGCCGCACCGTGCGGGTATCGCGGCCGTCGATACGTGGCTGGCCGGACAGGATGCGCCCGCGCACGATCTCGCTCTCCAGGGCTGAGAACGCGCTTTCAATCGCCTGGGTGGTCCAGCGTTCCGGCTCCTGGGCAAGCAACTGGGCGAGTGTCTGATTGCGAATCTCGCTCACTCGCTGCTGGCGGGTCAGTTTTTCGGCGATCTGGTACGCCTCGGTCAACGCGGTCCCGGCGGCGGTGCGGGTCACCTTGGCCAGCATGTCGTCACCGGCTGGCGGTTGCCAGTTCCACGGCTGGACGCCCGCTTCGACCACCAGTTCGTTGATGGCGCGAATGGCGGCCTGCATTTGCTCGTGGCCGAACACTACCGCGCCGAGCATCACGTCTTCCGGCAACTCCTCGGCTTCGGATTCCACCATCAGCACCGCCCGCTCGGTGCCGGCCACCACCAGATCCAGTTGCGAGGTCTTCAGTTCCTTGCGGGTCGGGTTGAGCAGGTATTGGCCGTTGTGGTAACCGACCCGGGCTGCACCGATGGGGCCATTGAATGGCACGCCGGACAGCGCCACCGCCGCCGAAGCGCCCAGCATCGCCGGAATTTCCGGGTCCACCTGATTGTTCAGCGACAGCACGGTGGCGACGATCTGCAACTCGTGGGTGAAACCGTCGGGAAACAGCGGGCGCAGCGGCCGGTCGATCAGCCGAGCGGTCAGGGTTTCGCTCTCGGACGGACGCCCCTCGCGCCGGAAAAAGCCACCGGGAATGCGGCCCGCCGCGTAGCTGCGTTCCTGGTAATCCACCCGCAGCGGCAGAAAATCCCGGCCTTCCTCGGTTTCCCGGGCGGCGACCATGGTCACCAGCACCACGGTGTCGGCCATGTTGACGATCACCGCGCCACTGGCCTGTCGGGCGATTTCGCCCGTCTCCAGCGTTACGGTGTGCTGGCCGTACTGAAATGTCTTTTTGATGGGCGTCACGAAAGCGTCCTGTGCGGCGAAAGAGCGATGGAAAACCTCAGCGGCGCAGGCCGAGGCGGCTGATCAGACCCTGATAGCGTTGCAGATCCTTTTTCTTGAGATAGTCGAGCAGCTTGCGCCGCTGGTTGACCATCTTCAGCAGCCCGCGCCGGGAATGATGGTCCTTCTTGTGCTCGCCGAAATGCGGCTGCAAGCCATTGATGCGATTGGTCAACAGCGCGACCTGGACTTCCGGCGAGCCGGTGTCGGCGGGGTCGCGCTGGTAATCCCGCACGATCTGGGACTTCTGTTCGGTGTTGAGGGGCATGAAAAACTCCAGTGCAAATTCGATCAGTCAAGCAAACTCAACCAAAAATACTAACCTTGGCGGCGACAATCAACCAGCAAACCCCAAGGCTCAACGATTTAGAGCAACAACCGGCGCGGCGCGACCCGACCATCGTCGAGAATCTCGCCGATGCCCAGAAACCGCTCCTCGCCTTCGTACAACCGTACCCGACCCTGGGCAGGGGCGCGCGGAACCAACACCGGCTGGCCCTGGCGCAGATAAAAGGCGGCGTCGCCGCGCACCCGCACCACTGGCCAGTCCGGCAACGCGCTGTCCGCTGGCAACAGCACCTCATCCAGCGCCGCCAAACCCTGTTCCGCCCGCTCGCGCAGCGCGTCCAGCGTGACCATTCGGGCGGCACCGTAGGGTTCGACCGCGGTGCGGCGCAACGCCACGATGTGCGCGCCGCAGCCCAGCGCCTCGCCGAGGTCGGCGGCCAGGGTCCGCACGTAGGTGCCCTTGGAGCAGCGCAATTCGCATTCCAGTTCGTCGCCGTTCAGCCGCAGCAGCCGCAGGTCGTAAATCGTCACCTCGCGCGGCGCGCGATCGACTTCAATTCCTTTGCGCGCCAGCTTGTACAGCGGCTGGCCATCATGCTTGACCGCCGAGTACATCGGCGGCGTCTGCCAGATTGCGCCGATGAAGCACCGCAGCGCGGCCTCCACCGATTCCCAGCCCAACGGCCCGACCGGCCGGGTGACGAGAATTTCGCCCTCGGCGTCGTCGGTGGCGGTGGTCACGCCCAGCCGGCAGATGAAGCGGTACGCCTTGTCAGCGTTCAGCAACAGCCCCGACAGCTTGGTCGCCTCGCCCAGACAGATCGGCAACAGCCCGCTGGCCAGCGGATCGAGGCTGCCGGTATGGCCGGCCTTTTGCGCCTGGTACAGGCGCTTGACCGCTTGCAGCGCGGCATTGGACGTCCAGCCCACCGGCTTGTCCAGCAGCAGTACGCCGCTCACCGGACGACGGTCGCGGCGGCTGGTCACTCGGCATCCTCCGGACGGGTGTCGTCATGATGCCGTTCGACGTCGGCGGCCACCGCCGCGTCGATCAAGGCCGACAGCCGCGCGCCGTGCTCCACCACTTCATCGTAACGAAATTCCAGCTTCGGCACGATGCGGGTGCGCAGCCGCCGTCCCAGTTCCCGGCGCAGCAGCGGTGCGGCCCGGTTCAGTTCGGCTACCAGTTCAGCCCGTTCGGCCGGATCGCAGACGGCGGTGACATAAACCCGCGCATACGCCAGATCGCGGCTGACCTCGACGCTGGTCGTGGATACCAGCGTCAGGCGCGGATCACGCAATTCGGCGCGGATCAGTTCCGCCAGATCGCGGCGAATCTGCTCGCCGATGCGGCGGGTGCGCGGGGCGGGGCCATGGGCCATGTTCAGCTTCGCTCCAGTTTTGTCTTACAGCGTGCGCTGCACCTGCACCCGCTCGAACACCTCGATCTGGTCGCCCTCGCGGATGTCGTTGTAGTTTTTCACTCCCATGCCGCAATCCATGCCGGCGCGTACTTCAGTCACGTCATCCTTGAATCGGCGCAGCGAATCCAGCGCGCCCTCGAAGATCACCACATGGTTGCGCAACACCCGAATCGGGTTGCTGCGGCGCACGACCCCGTCCATGACCATGCAGCCGGCCACCACCCCGAACTTGGGTGAGCGGAATACCCCGCGTACCTCGGCCAGACCGATGATTTGCTCCTTGAACTCCGGCTTGAGCATGCCGATCATGGCGCGCTTCACGTCGTCGATCAGTTCGTAGATGACGCTGTAATAGTTCGGCTTCAACCCTTCCTCATCGGCCAGTTTCTTGGCGACGCTGTCGGCGCGCACGTTGAAACCGATCAGGAGCGCACCCGAGGTCTTGGCCAGATTCACGTCGGACTCGTTGATGCCGCCGACGCCGCTGGCGACGATCTTGACCTGCACCTCGGCAGTAGACAGCCGGGTCAGCGCGTCCACGATGGCCTCGGCGGAACCCTGTACGTCCGCCTTGAGCACGATGTTGAGGACATTGATTTCTCCGGCTTCGAACTGCCTGGAGATGCCCTCGATATCCAGCACCGGCTTGCGGGTCTGTTCCTCGCGGGCCTTGCCTTGGCGGAACAAAGCGATTTCGCGGGCCTTGCGCTCGTCGGCGACCACGATCACGTCATCGCCGGCCTTGGGCGTACCGGATAGACCGAGCACTTCCACCGGAATCGACGGGCCGGCTTCGCTCACGTTCTGGCCGGTCTCGTTGAGCATGGCCCGTACCCGACCGTATTCGAGGCCACTCAGGATGATGTCGCCCTTGCGCAGGGTGCCGCTCTGCACCAGCACGGTGGCCACCGGGCCGCGGCCCTTGTCCAGCCGCGACTCGATCACCACGCCCTTGGCCAGGCCGTCCACCGGCGCGTTCAGTTCGAGCACCTCGGCCTGCACCAGAATCTTGTCCAGCAGTTCGTCCACACCCATGCCGCTCTTGGCGGACACATAGGTAAATAGAATATCGCCGCCCCATTCCTCGGAGATGACGCCCTGCGTCGACAGTTCGCTCTTGACCCGCTCCGGATCGGCTCCCGACTTGTCCATCTTGTTGACGGCCACCACGAGCGGCACGCCAGCGGCACGGGCGTGCTGAATGGCCTCGATCGTTTGCGGCATCACGCCGTCGTCGGCCGCCACCACCAGCACTACCACGTCGGTGGCCTTGGCGCCGCGCGCGCGCATGGCGGTGAACGCGGCGTGACCCGGCGTGTCGAGGAAAGTGACCACACCCTTCGGCGTACTCACATGGTAGGCACCGATGTGCTGGGTAATACCGCCGGCCTCGCCGGCCGCGACCCGGGTCCGGCGGATATAATCGAGCAGCGAGGTCTTGCCATGGTCCACATGACCCATGATGGTCACTACCGGCGGGCGTGGCACCGCCTCGCCACCGGTTGCGGTGGTCAATTCCTGCTCCAGCGCGTATTCGTTGAGCAGCTTGTAGGTATGCCCCATCTCCTCGACGACCAGGGCGGCGGTTTCCTGGTCCACCACCTGGTTGATCGTGACCATCATTCCCATCTTGAACAGGGTTTTGATGACCTCGGTCGCCTTGACCGACATCTTTTGGGCCAGATCGGCGACGCTGATGGTTTCCGGCAAGGCGACCTCGCGCACCACCGGGGCGGTGGGCTTGGCGAATCCATGTCGTGATAACGGGGCAGTAGGCTTGGTGGGCCTGGCTTTCCGGGGTCGGCGGCGATCCGAGCGGTCGAAGCCCGCCTGATCGCTGCGTCCCTGCCGGGACAAACGATCCGCCTCGCTCTCGACCTCCCGTCGCCGAGGCGCCTCGGCTTCACCACGCCGCTTGGCTGGAGCGCCTTCAGGACGCTTCCTGGCTCTGGCGTCCACCCCCGCCGCAGGCGGCTTGATCCCGGAGACTGGCCCGGCGCTGCCCGTATCGGCGCGCCGCTGGACGACCGGATGCGCCGTCGGTCCAGCCTCGACGGATTTTTGCCCCCGGGTTTCGACCGGCCGGGAAACGGCTGGCCGCTCCGTGGGCTTGCGGCGTTCGTCCGGAGCTTCCGGGCGCCGGCGCGCCCCAGGCGCGGCTGACCGACGGGCTGAATCTTCCCGGCGGCGGAGTGCCTCGCTCTCGGGTCGGCGGTGGGGCGCCTCCTCCGGCGCACGGCGGGTTGCAACCTCGTCAGGCTGAGGATGGTCCGCCCCGGTCATCTCCGGTAGTGGGGGAGGCACTTCCTGGGCAGTCTGGAGGTTGGCGGTTTCGGTGACCTCCAGCGGGCGAGGAACCATTTCTTCGACAACGGGTTGACTGGCGACCACTTCACTTGGTCGCGCCTCTGTTTCCACCAGGATCCGGGGAGCCTCCTCGACCGCTTCCGATGGGTAGCCTGGTTCGGTCGCCTCCACTACAGGGGCCAGCGGCGGAGTCAAGATCTCGGCCTGGACCTCGGGCTCGCGGCGGCGAGACGCTTCATCCTCCACCAGGCTGCGCTTGACATAGGTCCGCTTCTTGCGCACTTCGATGCTGACTGTTTTGACTTGTCCCGCCACACCGCCGGTCATCTTGATTTCAGTGTGGGTTTTACGGTTGAGCGTAATCTTCCTGGGCTCGGCCGCACCCAACGCCAGCCGATTGCCGTGGCTTTTACGCAGATGCGCCAACAGATCCAGTTTCTGTTTTTCCGTGACCGCGGCATCCGCCCCAGCGACGCTAATACCGGCTTCGGTGAACTGTTCCAACAGACGATCCACCGGTATGCCGACGACCGTCGCAAACTGCCTGACTGTTACATCCGTCATTCAACACCCCCGGGACGAGCCTGTCCTATCGCTCGTTCTTCGAAAACCAAGGCGCGCGCGCCGTCATGATCAATTTGGCGGCCCGCTTGTCATCCAACCCGGCGATCTCGTTGAGATCGTCCACCGATAATTCCGCCAGATCATCCATCGTCACAATTCCACCGCTCGCCAACTTGAAAGCCAGTTCCTCATCCATCCCTTCCATCCGCAATAATTCCTCGGATGGCCGGGCACCGCCGAGGCGTTCCTCGGCAGCGATCGCACGGGTCAACAACACATCGCGCCCCCGCCCCCGGAGTTCCTCGACGATTTCGGCGTCGAATTCAGGAATCTCCAGCATCTCGTGGGCGGGTACGTAAGCGACTTCTTCCAGACTGGCGAAGCCCTCGCGCACCAGAATCGCTGCGATCTCCTCGTCCACGCCCAGTTGTTCCATGAACATCCGCTGCAAGCCTTCGTCTTCCTGACCACGCCGATCCTGGGCCTGGGTCCGCGTCATCACGTTCAGGTTCCAGCCGGTCAGCCGGCTGGCCAGATGGACGTTCTGGCCGCCCTTGCCGATGGCTTGGGCCAGTTGCTTTTCATCGGCGACGATGATGTCCATGCCATGAGCGTCCTCATCCACGATAATGGACTCCACCTCCGCCGGCGACATCGCATTCATGACGAGGCGAACCGGGTCATCGTGCCACTGCACGATATCCACCCGTTCGCCAGCCAGTTCGTTGGTCACGCTCTGCACCCGCGCACCGCGCATGCCCACGCAGGCGCCGATAGGATCGATGCGGGCATCCTTGCTCTTGACCGCGATCTTGGCCCGCGAACCGGGATCGCGGGCAGCGCCCTTGATCTCGATGATGCCCTGGTTGATCTCGGGGACTTCCAGCGTGAACAGAGCGATCAGGAATTCCGGGGCTACCCGGCTGACGAACAACTGGGGACCACGGCTCTCGGCGCGCACGTCCTTGAGATAGCCGCGCACCCGCTCGCCGATCCGGAACGATTCGCGGGGGATCAGTTCATCGCGGGGAATCTTGGCCTCGACGTTGCCGCCAACGTCCAGAATGACGTCGCCGCGCTCCAGACGCCGAATCATGCCGCCGATCAACTCGCCCTTGCGGTGCAGATAGGCATCAACGATCTGAGCGCGCTCGGCATCGCGAACGCGCTGAACGATCACCTGTTTGGCAGTCTGGGCGGCGATGCGCCCACCGAAATCGGCGTTTTCCTGCGGGATTTCGACATACGCGCCGACGCCAATATCCGCTTGGAACTGACGGGCCTGGCCCAAGGCGAGTTGCCGATCCGGGTTATCGATTTGCTCGGCGTCAGCGACCACCAGCCAGCGCCGAAAGGTGTCATAACCGCCGGTGCGTCGGTTGATCGCCACTCGCAACTCGGGATCGCCCGTGTAACGCTTCTTGGCCGCCGACGCCAGTGCTACTTCCAGAGCGCCGAAAATAATTTCCTTGTTGACACCCTTCTCGTTGGAGACGGCATCCACGACCAGCAGAATCTCTTTATTACCTTCTTTGGTCTCTTTACCACGCATGTCGTTCTGCCTCTTCGCCGGATCCGCACGTCGCCATCCCGCTCTCAGAGTTCGGGCACCAGCCGGGCCTTCTCGATCCGCTCGAGCGGCACCCGCCATTCCCGCCCTTCGCTGTCCACGATCACCACGTCATCGTCGCGCATCCCGAGCAACCGACCGACCAGTTTTCGTCGCCCGTCCAGCAGCTCCCGCAATTGAATGCACACCTCCGAGCCAGCAAAGCGGTTGAAGTGCGCCGCCTCGAACAGGGGGCGGTCCAGGCCGGGCGAGGAGACTTCCAGGGTATATCGCCCGGCGATTGGCTCCTCGACATCCAATACACCGCTCAACTGATGGCTAACCCGTTGGCAGTCGTCCAGGCTGATTCCGTTTTCACTATCGATATAAATCCGCAACAAGGCGTTATCACGGCGGGCGTGGAGTTCCACG
>JBDHRD010000138.1:0-8626 GCA_039807425.1 Candidatus Contendibacter sp.
ACGCGGTTGGCGGGATCGGAACCGTCCTCGGTCTGCAAAAAGAAGCCGTAGGCGCGATGGCCGAGCGCGCGGGCGAATCCGCGCGGCATGAATCCGGGAATCAGCGTGCTGAGCAATTCGCCATCAAAGCCCAGCGGCTGGATGCTGCTATGCGGCAGCCGCTCGTTGAGCAGGAGCAGGGTTTTGCGCAGCAGATCGGTTTTGGGCGTGGCGGAAAATGCCAGCACGGCGCTGAGCAAATGGCACTTGTAGTTGCGTCCCACCGCTCCAGCGCACGGCAGCCGTTCGGCCAAACCAGCGGTTTCCAGATAGCCCTGCAACAGACGCGGCGAGTGCAGCGCGCCCGCCGCCAGCAGCACCGTATCGGCCCGGAATTCGCCGCCGTCCTCGGTGCGAACCCCGATCAGCCGTTCGGGTCGGTCGGGGTCGGCGATGAAATCGCGCACCGGCTGGCCGGTTTGAACGGTCAAGTTCGGCAAGTCCCGCACCCGTTCCAACAAGGCGTGCTGGCCGTCGGCCTTCAGGTTCTTGACCGAAGCGAAGGCGTCGAAATGCGCGGCTTCCTCGGGATGCTCGACGATGCGCGGGTCCAGCGCCAGCGCCAGGGGCCGAGCGTTCCACCCGGCGCCGTTGCGGGTCAGCTTGCCGACGATGGCCCGCAAATCCGGCTCCGGCGCGAACCGGTGGACGCCCAGCAATTCCTCCGCCTGCTCGTAGTAAAGCGCCAGTTCCCGATAGGCCATCGGCCAGGGCAGGCATTGATGTGCCGGTTCGGCCTCGAATTCGTGTGGTTCGAATCGTGCCAAGGCCGCTCCGTACCATTTGGTCTTGCCACCCAGATTGAAATACTCCTCCGGCGCGAAGGTTCGGCCGTTCCGGTCGAGCCAGTGCTCCTTGCTTTTGAATATCCCTTGCCGGATTACCTTGTCCACGTCCAGGGTGCTGCCGTCGCGCGGGAGTTCCCGCCCCTTTTCCAGCAGCAATACGTGTCGGCCGGCCCGCGTCAGGGAGTATGCCGCCGCCGATCCACCCGCGCCGGAACCGATAATGAGGGCGTCGTATTGGGCGACGTTCATCTCAGCCGCCCATGTCGAAACCGGGATAAAGAGTCATGCCACCGTCCACGTACAAGGTGGTCCCGGTGACGTAATCGGAAGCGTCGGAGGCCAGCCACACCACGGCGCGGGCGATGTCTTCCGGCTCCCCGACCCGGCGGCTGGGAATCAGCTTGAGCAGTTCCGCTTCGGCATCGGGCGTCATCCAGGCGGCGGTGTTGATCGGGGTCTTGATCGCGCCGGGCGAGATGGCATTGACCCGGATGCGCTGCGGCGCGAGTTCCTGGGCCATGGTCTTCATCAACATGTTCACCCCACCCTTGGAGGTGGCGTAATTGACGTGTCCCGCCCACGGAATGATGTCATGCACCGACGACATGCAGATAATCTTGCCGGCGACGCGCGACAGTGCCGGCACGACCCCGCGACGCAGGAATTCGCGAACAGCGGCGCGGGAACACAGAAATTGGCCGGTCAAATTGATATCGATAACTCGCTGCCAGTCGGCCAGACTCATCTCGACCAGCGGCGCGTCCTTCTGCAAGCCCGCGTTGTTGACCAGAATGTCGATACTGCCCCAGATCTCGATCATCCGGGCGAACATGGCTTCGACCTCGTCTTCCCGGCCCACATCGGCGCGAATCGCCATCGCCTCGCCGCCAGCCGCCTGGATGTGCTCGACCACGGCTTGCGCCCGGTCCGCGCCGCCTGCGTAGTTGACGACGACTTTCGCGCCGGCCGCCGCCAATGCCTTGGCCACGGCCGCGCCGATGCCGGAACTGGCGCCGGTCACCAGGGCGCGCTGGCCTTGCAGAACGGGTTCGCTGGTATGGGTCCTCATTGGGTATTTTCCTTAAATCAAGGCTTCAGGGAACGACTCAATTGAAGGGGGCGGCTTTGATCGCCGGAGGGCGCAACGGAAACAGCTTGACCTTGCTCCGGACTGCCAAACTAAGCAAAGCGGGTGATAAGTCCGCACTCAGTACACCCCCTATTCTCCATTTCCTTAAATGAACCTGAGTTACATCGGTGGAAGCGGAAACAGATGGCGGATTCATGACTTCACCTCATACCCAATCAAATTTATTGATCAGTGATTCAGTCGCCGCCAAGCCATTCGCGTAGAAAAGCTTGGCTAGCGATTTTGGGGTTTCAGGATTTAACTACGATCATTAAATCCACCCGTAATGACCGATAACGTCTTGGAGATGGACATTTTAGCAGTGGCTCTGGAACCAACCGTGATATTCTCGCCTTCCACCGTATCACGGTCGTTGAACCCGTTGAGCGTCACCATCGTTTCAGTGTGCCGAACGCTTTGCACACCCTGGGTGCTGGAGTTGGAATACGCATTGCTGATGGCGTCGACATAACCGCTGCCATGATTGAAAGGTTCCGCCAGGGCGGTGGTGCTCAGGGTCAGGCCGAAAGTCAGAATCGACAGGGCGATTGTAATGGTCTTGTTCATGGGATCACTCCTCATTAGGTGGGTTAGGGATGACACCGGCTGTCGATCTCTATAGAGGCAACCCCCGTGCCATGCCGACCAATCCAAAAAATACATTTAACTATCAATTAATTGCATATTTTGAAAATTCGTGACCACCGAGCGAATCCGTGGGATCCGCGATATATCGCAAGGCCGTCAAATAACGCGGCTGGTTCCATGATCGTCACCGATTGTCGGATTTTTAACCGTCCGCTCTTCAACCTGGCCTTGCGACCGAACCCTGATGAACGGGGACAGGTAAAAGCTACCGACCGGGAGCCGATTTAAGGGGAGGGTTTGGCTTTGCGGATATTCAGTTTCTGCATTCGGGAACGCAGGGTGCTGGGATTGAGGTCCAGAATGGCCGCCGCGCCCTGCTCGCCTTCGATCACCCAATGGGTGCGTTCCAACACCTTGAGGATATACGCCCGTTCCATCGCTTCAAAAGGAACCCATTGCTCGGGGATATTGCTGGTTTCCCGATCATCCATGCGCAGTTCAAGCGCGTTGTCGATCTCCAGCAGGGGACCGCGGGCGAGAATAGTCGCGCGTTCGATCACGTTTTGCAGTTCGCGGATATTACCGGGCCAGGAATACCGCAACAACTGCTCACGCGCCCTCGGCGAAAGGTCGCGTATCGACTTGCCCATTTTCGGAGCAAACTTGTCCAGGAAAAATCGGGCAAGCAGCGGAATATCAGTGGGGCGCTCGCACAGGGACGGCAACCGGATGGGAAACACGTTTAGCCGGTAATACAGATCAGCGCGAAACTCTCCTTCCTTGACCATCCTGGCCAAATCGCGATTGGTGGCCGCGACCAGCCGGACGTTGACTTTCAAAGTCTGCGTTCCACCCACGCGCTCGAACTCCTGATCCTGCAACACCCGCAGCAATTTCGCTTGCGCGCTGGCGGTCAGCTCGCCGACTTCGTCCAGAAACAGGGTGCCGTCGTCGGCCAGTTCGAAGCGGCCCTTGCGCTGGGCGATCGCGCCGGTGAACGCGCCTTTTTCATGGCCGAACAGTTCGCTTTCCACCAGATCGCCCGGCAGGGCCGCGCAATTGATGTGCACGAACAGTTTATCCCGCCGGTCGCTCAGGTCGTGAATCGTCCGCGCGATGACGCTCTTGCCAGTGCCGGTTTCACCGGTCAGCAGCACGGTAGAATCGGTACCCGCCACTTGTTCGGCGTGAGCGAACACGTCTTGCATGGCTGGCGAGTCGCCGACGATGTGGCCGGGCGTTTGCCGGCTTTTCATCTCCTCTTGCAGGTAAACTTTTTCCAGTTGCAACTGCTTGAGGGTCTCCTGGGACTGCCAACGCTCGGTCACGTCCCGCAGAATCAGGGTGAAGAACCGCCGCCCCTCGATCTCCAGCGGCGAGAGCGTGGCTTCCACCGGGAATTCCTCGCCGTCCCGACGCCGGGCCGGCAGCCCCTCGGGGGCCCACAGTTGCTGGGAGTTCACGGTAGTCGGCTGAACCGCCAGGCAATAGCCCTTGAGGAGGTTGCCGAAGCGCTTGGAAAGCAACGGTTCGATGGAATGACCGATCACCTGCTCTGCCCGGCAGCGGAATATCTTTTCGGCGGCGGGATTGAACAGAGTGATACGCTGCTCGGCATCAATGGTGATGATAGCGTCCATGGCGCTGGCCAGAATGCTGGCCAGGCGTTCCTCGCTCTTGCGCAGCGCCTGCTCGGCCCGTTTGCGCTCCAGTTCCGCCCGGGCACGGGCCGCGAAGATTCGCAACAGGGCCATGCCCAGGAATTCCTTGATCATCGGCTGGTCGTGCATGACGGCGAGGTGGCCCATCATTTCGTTCCCCGCTTCGGATACCAGCGGCACGCCGAAGTAGCTCTCGATCCCCATCTCCTTGAGTTCCGGGTGGCGGGGGAATATCTCGTAAACCTTGCTGGTGTAATACACCGTCTCGCCGCGAATGACGATTTCGCAGGGTGTGCCGTCCAGATCGAATTCGAAGTTGTCGATGAACTTGCCGCCGAACCAGAATGCCAGGGTGCGCACCCTCGTTCCGCTTTCCAGCAGTTCGCTCACGAACGCGTGGCGCACCCTCAGAGCCAAGGCGAGTTCTCGTACCAGCGCGTAGAAAAATTCGGTGCCCGTGGCGGTGGCGGTGCCTTCGACGATGGCGCACAAGGCCAAGTGCATGGCGTCCCGTTCGCTGGGGGGTAAAAGCGCCGGATCACTGCGTGGGGCGGTTCGTCGATCAGGAGGTGACACAACGGTTCCGTTCATCCAAAAGCCCTCCGAGGATGGCTTGGTCAGCAAAAACTACTGGATATTAATAGCAGGTTTTGTGGCATCCCGCGACCCGACCAACAAGACAGTTGATCTTTTTTAGTTACCAAAATCCATCTTTAACATATAGTTTACTCAATAAAGCCACTTGGAGCAGGATGGCCTTCAGGAGCGCGGACTGCATTCGTTCGATCTCCTGGGACGCGAGCCCGGCGGCGACCAGCAGCGCACGGGCCGTGACGACCAGCGGAAAGGACAGAGCGACGAGGTAGCGGAAACCCGGCAGCCGCGCCGATAATGATGGCGCTGGCCGATCCGGCGGGAATTCGGCATATAACTGCTTGAGCCAGGCCGGCTCATGAGGGAAGAGACAGGTTTCGCGCAGCCACCGCCGAAACAGGTGACGAACGGTCGTGGAACCTTCCGCCGAAGCCGCCGGGCTCTCGTCGCGCAGCCTGGTCAGTACCGCCGCCAGGGCGGGATAAGCCGCCACCATGCCGAGCACCATCTCCAGATAATCGTCGGTCTGATCCTTGAGAACGCGCCAAACCTTCCGTAACGCCCGGCCATCGTCCGGAGAAAAGAGACCGACCCGCCCCAGCAATCCGATCTCTTCGGAATTCGGAAACCAGGGCGGAGCGGTTACGACAACCGCTTCCTCGCGGGCAAGCTGCGCCAAACCGTTCATGGGAGCACCATATCTCTTGGGGTCGGATGGAACCCCCCGGTCAGCGGCGAACCAGCCGGCCGATCAGATGATCCAGGGACAGCTTGCCGGGACCGTGACAAAACGTGATGAACAACAGCAACCCCCAAATCTGGTGATCCCTCAACCCCGGCTCCATCAGCCCCGGGTAGGAAACGGCGGCCACGATGTTGAACACGAACAGCACCAGCGCGGCGTAGCGCGTCCCGAGACCCAGGAACAGAAAGACCGGCAGCAGCAGTTCCACCGCCGTGCCCATATAGGCTGCCAGCACGGGCGGCAGCAAGGGCACCTGATATTCGTACTCGAACAGCGTGAAGGTGGTTTCGGTCGGGAATACGCTCAGCGGGTAGCTGAAGGAATGCCCAAACAGGGTGAAGCTGCCGCTCACCGTTTTGGTCAGCCCGGAACTGAAGAAAGCGGCGGCGACCCAGTAGCGGGCCAGAAAATCGGCGACCGGCGTCAGCAACTCTGCGGTCTTGTGCAACAGCGCATCGGCCTTGCGCAGCAGAGGCGCGATTTTCGCCCGGAACGCGCGCTGGGGTGGATTAGCGAAGGTATCGGTAGCGGTCATCATCGGGCTTCTCCTCGGGTGGTTAAAATCGATTGATAATCAGGAACTCGGCAGATGAAAAGCGACCAGCGCGCCTCGCAAAACGTGCTGGCGAAAGCAGGCCGGCAGATCGAGCGTCGGTTGCGCGGCCAATGCCCGCTCGCAGGCCATGGCGAAATCATCGTCCCCGGCCAGGGCGTGCAACAGACTGAATTCCCCGTCTTCCAGGGCTTGAAATTCGATGTCCAGACTCTCGCGGCGGATGACCAGCAGCTTGATACCGCCGTCGTCCAAATCGACCGTCGGATCACCGGCGTAATCGGCCTGATTGACCTGCCAGATCCGCAAGATCGGAAAGGCCGATTCCAGCAGGCGTGCGGCGGGATGCAGTCGAAAATGCAGTTCCCCCTGTCGATCGGCGGGTATTTGCGCCAACTTCGCCAAATCGAGTGGTGGATGGCTGGCGGCATGGAAAACCTGGTGATACGCCCATTCCAGCCGGGCGACATCGGGCAGATAGACCAATGGGGCGGTGGGCGCGAACGCTTCGAGAAACACCGCGAAGAATTCACCGAACTCGTGCAGATCGCCCGACCGGGACGGATGGCGGGCGATGTAGCGGTCCGCCGCGTACCGAAAAAATCCTTCCCCCACCAGGCGACGCACTATCGGGTAAACCGCCTCGAGCGCACCGGTCAGGCTCAACCGGCTGTTGTTGCGGTAAACCTGCAAGCGGCGTGCGCCAGTCAGACCCGCCGCCCGGATATGGCGGGCGAAGTCGTTCGCGTCGCCATCCAGCACCGCGGCGGCGAAACCAAGTTGCAGTTCACGCAGCCTGGACATGGCCGTCCTCCTGAATCGCATCCGCCCGCCGGGCCTCGTTCACCAGCACCGCCAGTTCGGGCAGGTCGGTATCCCATTCGATCAGCGTCGAAATCCGGCCAAAGCGTTGTGCGGCCTGGCGGTAGAGCGCCCAGACCGCCGGCCAGACCGGACAGTTGTGGGTATCGACCAACAATTCGCCGTCGTCAAAATGGTTTACCGTGAAGCCGGCCAGATGAATTTCTCGAACGACGTGGCGTGGAATCGCCCGCAGGTAGGCGCCGGTGTCGAAACCGTGATTGCGGGCGCTGACGTAAACATTGTTGACGTCCAGCAGCACGCCGCAACCGGTGCGCTCGGCCAGTTCGGTCAGGAACTCCCATTCGGGAATCGCCGACTCCACGTATTGCAGGTAGCTGGACGGGTTTTCGATCAGGATTTGCCGGCCAAGCCGGTCCTGCACCTGAGCCACCCGCGCGACCATGTGGTAAAGCGCTTCTTCGGTGTAGGGCAGCGGCAGCAGATCGTTCAGAGAGCGCCCGCCGACCGACCCCCAGGACAGATGCTCCGAAACCAGCGCCGGTTCGAACCGTCGGATCAGGTTTTTGAGCTTGGCCAGATGGCGATTATCGAGCGGGTCAGTCGAGCCGATGGACAGTCCGACGCCGTGCAGGCTCAGCGGATAGTGGGCGCGGATGCGTTCCAGGTAATGCAACGGTTTGCCGCCCGCGCCGAAATGGTTTTCGCTATGGACTTCCAGCCAGCCCACCGGCGGACAGGTTTCCAGCACTGCGTCGTAGTGTTCGGCCCGCAGGCCGATTCCGGCGCGGGCCGGAATCGGGCCGGGACCCAGCCTGGACAGAGCTGGCCTGGCGGTCATCGGGATCGCCTCAAGCCTTCGGCTGGGTGCTGCCGCCGATGATCTTTTCGCAGGCGCCCTTGGGGACGTAGACCCAGGAATCCCCCTGACCGTCCTTGCTGGCTTGGCCGGCGCAGGCATGCGCGTTGGTTTGACAGTCGTTCTTGCCGGCCTTGACGATGCCGTAGCACTTCTCGGCACCTTTCGGTTCGGGCACCGGCTGACTGTTGGCTTGGCCGGCGGCAGTCAACAAGCCCAGGGTGAAAACGCTGGCAAGAGCGGAATGGACGATGGTTTTGCTGTTCATGAGCGATGGCTCCTTCGTGGTTGACGTGGTGTGCGTCGAGAACTTGGTCTGGACATACCGCCCACCTTCATCCAGCCAGTCAGGTTGCTGCGGGATTACACGTTGCGGCGGTTACCCATGGGGGTCTGTTTCAAACCCTGTGCCACATGGCGTGCAGGGTTATAAAAACTTATTTATCAATTAGTTAAACTTTTTACTGGAATGATGGGTAAGACAGAGGGAAGATGGTGGGCCGCGTTATTTCGCGGTTGCCGCGATATGGCGCGGTGGAGACTGAGAGACTAGAGTTGTCCATCAATAACACAAACCAACATACTGAATAACAAACGAATTTTTTAGGTTCCAGAGGCGAGCGGTCGCAAGAATAAAGTCATCCGCCAAATGTTTCAGATGGTTTCTCAGGCGAATGGTTAATCCATGAAAAACTTTCATGCCGCCGATGGCATGTTCCACGAGGACCCGGACCCGTCCGATCCGACGATTTTCCCGCTTTTGCTGACGCGTTTGCGTATTCCGGGCCAAATCGGCCACCAATTCCGAAGCTAATCGGCCACTGATTCCGACGGAAATCGGCCACCGG
>JBDHRD010000139.1:0-8622 GCA_039807425.1 Candidatus Contendibacter sp.
CTTTATGCAACCGGCACAGCGCGCGCAACGGATAAGCGCCCACCGCCCCGCCGCCCGTTTGACCAAAATCGCCGGCGAACGGCAACTTCTCCACCCACAAGCCCGCCGGCCCGACCCGCAGCGCGTTCATGTCGTCACTCAGCACCGCGTGGCCAGCGGCGGAACTCAGGTAGGAAATGGTGGATTTGCCCGCCCCCGATGGCCCAAAAAACACGTAGGCGCCGCCGCCATTGACCACCGCCGCGCTGTGCAGCAACACGCCGCCCTGCTCGAACAAATGGTAGGCAACGACGGCCCGGAAAAAGTTTTCAAAAATGCTGTGCGAAACCAGCCGGTCGTCTTCGCAGGTCCACAGCGCCGCCCGCAAGCCGGGCGTCCAGTCCAGCCGGCCCATGAAATGAAAGCCGGCGATGCTCACCGCGTCCGGCGCGTAATCCAGATCGAACTCGAACGACCAAATTCGGCCACCATCGAAAAAATCCTCGGTCGCCGCGCGAAACACGGTGATTGCCAGCACCTCTGACGGTTCCTCATCCGGCGGCAAACACAACTCGCCGAACCGCCGCCGCGCCGCGGCCGCCTGGGTCGCGCTCAAACCGGTCCAGGCGTAAACGTGACCCGCGAAGCGAATCATCAAGCGTTCGTCACCCCACGGTTCGCCGCTGGGCCGGGCCGGGAACAAGTCGGGGTAGGTCAGGAAATTCTCGCCAAAATTCATCGATGCAGGGTTCCCAAACGAATCAGGACAAACAGACAGAAACGGAAAATCGCTTTCAAGCGATGGCCGAGCGGCACACGAACCAGCGCCGGGGCGCATTGCCCACCACACACCCGGCCGATGATCCGTTCCGCCGACACGGCGGCGTCCGGCCAGCGGGCGTTGTCGGCCTGGGTCAACCATCTTAACTGCCGCGCCCGGGGATAAAAACCTAACAGACGATGGCTCAATAACCGTCCATCCGCCGCGTGAATGACCACCGGATCACCCGGCCAGTAAAAGCTCTGGCGGATGACTTGGATCATCGCTCCGGATTCAAGCAGGGGCGCCATGCACTGACCGCTGACCCGCAATTCCAGCGGCGCGTCCTCGGCCAGGTCGCGCAGCGCGCGGACGACCGTGGTCGAAACGGGTTGCTTCATGGTCGGATCGCTCTTTTCCCCATTGATCGCTCTTTTCCCCATTGAATTAAAAGAATTTATTCTCGAAGGGCGCTGCCGATAGACACCAGTTCGATCACCGATCCTGCATTCTCCTCGGGCAAGTGAATTCGCGCATCACCTAAATCACTCAGTCCGCGGCTGTTCCAGAACCGTTAGGAGTGATTCCTGTTCATCTCGCATCTTCCATTTATGATGCAACCATTCCTGGATGGCCGTCATGGCATCGTTCGGACGGTCGTGCAAGGGTAGGGTGAAGGCGATTTGAATGAGGAGCGGATAACGGAGCCAGCGGGATGGCAGGTTTTGTTCGATCCAGTAGCGGAGATAGCGCGTTCGCCAACAGCCCGGCTCCAACCGTTCCAAAATATCGGGGGGCGCCACGGATCCCATGAGCCAGGAGGTCCAACGCAACACCGCCCAGGCCGCTGTTTTCAGCCCAGCATGGTCCAGGAGGGCCAGTACTTTATCCCAATTCACGTCGCAGGTTCGCAACCAGCGGCTTAGATCCACCAGCCGGCACAGAAGCGCATAAGGGGATGTGACGTATTTCGCGAATGCCGGATGCACCAGTAGGGTGAAAAGCGCGTCGGGATGATCCAGTCCCCAGAAAAAATTCTCCCAGCGGCGCCTTGCTAAAAACCAGTCCGTCATATCCGCGCGGGTTCGACCCGGTCGCATGATGTGCCAGTGAAGATCGATAGAAACGTTCTGGTCATGAAAAGAAGCTTCATGACTAACGATCTCGGCGTCGGGATGCAGTTGAAAACCCTGACGGATCAAGGTTCGCGCGGCGAGGTCGCGTTGACTCCGGGCAATCAGGATATCGATGTCGCTCGCCGGCCGGAGGGCGGGATCATCGTATACCAATTCCCGAACGTGGACGCCCTTGAACACCGCGTACCGTACCGATGCCGCCCCAAACGCCGTGTCGATCCGCGCCAGGGCATCTCTTTGGACCAAATAGCTTGCGGCGGCGCGCCGGCGTGCTCGCTTGAGCGCGGCCAGGAGTCCCTCTGGCGCTGACGTAGCCAGATCATTCCGCTGCAAGGCATCGTACCACAGGGCGTCCAACCCGTTTTCTCCGAGAAGTTCGAGGAAACGGGTTTCGCCCATTGCCAACGCCTGCCGCAGGGATTCGCGGATGACACCAGCATTGACATCCGCGCGAAAAGGCGCTAGCGCCAACCGATGGAGAGTGACGGATTCCAAATGATTACCAGCTTTTAATGCGATTGCCGTGAGACTCCGGGTCGGGGGGCGACCTCATAGGAAAACCCAGGCGCTACTTGAAGTCAACTCATACCAATTCCCGGTAGATGGTGACTTTTACCGGGTAAACTGGAATGAAGTGGTAGGATGCGGTGAACGAAGAGAACCGCATCGATCACCAGCGATGCCGTTGATGCGGTTCGTCCCTCACCGCATCCTACGGATCACACGTTCCAATAAAACCTATCGAGAGCCGGTATCAGGTCGGGTGAAACCCAAGGGGCCACTGGCTGAATCCATACTGAACATCCCTCGCTTTCCCAACCCGGCGCGATGCGCCATGATTCAGTCCCGATTCATTCTCAACCCGATAAGCTTTAAGCTAATTTAAACTGACTTCGCACGGAAATTCCCATCATGTCCGACAGGTCACGGCGATTCTCCCGTCTGGCGCTCCTGGCGCTGGCGGGTCTGCTGGCCGCCAGCGGCGCGCAGGCGCAATCCTGGCGCCGGGGCGAAGGTTACGCGCCGCCACCCGGCCGGCAGGGTCCACCGCCCTCTCGTCCCTTCGCCGATCCGGACCGGGCCGCCAACGCCGCCCGCAACGCCACCGGCGGCCGGGTGCTGGGCGTGCAGGGCGGCGACCAGGACGGCCAGAACGGTTACCGGGTTCGCATCCTGCAACCGGATGGCCGGGTTCGCAGCCTGCATTATGACCCGCGCAGCGGTGCGGTGCGCGACTGAATCCCTGCTTTTCTCCCGAACCCACCAACACTCCGAGCCATGCGCATTCTGATCATCGAAGATGAAGCCGCCCTGCGCGAGCGGGTGACCGCCCAACTGCGCGAGCAGGGCTACGCCGTGGACAGCGCCGCCGATGGCCGCACCGGGCTGTACCTCGGCCAGGAATACCCGCTCGACGCAGCGGTCGTGGATCTCGGCCTGCCCGATCTGTCAGGCATCGAGGTCATCCGGCGCTGGCGGGTGGCGGGACGCAAGTTTCCGGTACTGATCCTGACCGCCCGCGGCCGCTGGCAGGACAAGGTCGAGGGGCTGGAAGCCGGGGCCGACGATTATCTGGTCAAACCGTTTTACACCGAAGAGTTGCTGGCGCGGCTGCGAGCGCTGATCCGCCGCACCGGCGGCTGGACCCAGACGGTGCTCCGCTGCGGCCCCATCGCCCTGGACACCAGCGCCCAGCAGGTCACCCTCGCTAGCCAGGCGGTGGAAGTGACCGCCTACGAATACAAGGTGCTGGAATACCTGATGTTGCACGCCGGCACGGTCATCTCCAAGACCGAACTCACCGAACACCTTTATCAGGAAGACGAAGATCGCGACAGCAACGTGCTGGAAGTGCTGGTGGGCCGGTTGCGCCGCAAGCTCGACCCCGACCGCGACCTCAATCCCATCGAAACCCTGCGGGGACGGGGGTACCGGTTCCGGCTGGAGCGGATCGCCGGCTAAGCGCCGATGCGTTCCCTGCGCAGCCGCCTGCTGATCGCCGCCAGCGTGGTGCTGGCCGCTTTTCTCGGCCTGACCGGCCTGAGCCTGGACCGGGCGTTCCGTGACAGCGCCCTGTCTGCCGTGCAAGACCGGCTGCAAGCGCAGGTCTACATGCTGCTGGGCGCGGTCAACGTGGACGCCTTCAACCGCCTGACTCTGCCGCAGAACCTGCCCGAGGCCCGCTTCTCCACCCCGGATTCCGGCCTGTACGCTGACCTGATGGACAGCCAGGGCAATCTGGTGTGGTACTCGCCATCCATGCTGGGCCTGGCGCTACCCTTCTTCCCGGCGGTGCGCAATCCCGGCGACACCCAGTTCGCACCGCTGGAAGCCTCCGACAGGACGCCGCTGTTCGTGCTGGCCTTTACGGTCAGTTGGGAAATCGCCCGCAATCAATATCAGCTTTACACCTTCCGGGTCGCCGAAACCCGTCAGAATTTCGACGACCAGGTCTGGAGCTTTCGGCGCGGGCTGTGGGGCTGGCTGCTGGCCTCGACCGGGGTATTGTTGGCGGCTCAGGGTCTGATCCTGCGTTGGAGCCTGCAACCCCTGCGCCAAGTCGCCGCCGAGGTCAAGGACATTGAAACCGGCCGGCGAGACGAACTCAGCAGTGGCTATCCCGAGGAATTGCAGCCGTTGACGGTGAACCTGAACGCCCTGCTCCGCCAAGGTCACGCCCATCTGGAGCGTTACCGCAACGCACTGGGCGATCTGGCGCACAGTCTGAAAACCCCGCTGGCGGTGGCGCGGGGCGCACTGGAAAACGGCGCCGACCCCGGCGAACTGCGTCGAACCCTGGGCGAGCAGGTGGCGCGGATGAACCGCACGGTGGACTATCAACTGCAACGGGCCGCCGCTTCGGGGCGCATCGCTCTGAGCGCGCCCTTGTCGGTTGCGCCCGTCGCCCGCAAGATTCTGGACTCGCTGGCCAAGGTCTACGCCGACCGCGCCCCGCAATTGCGCTCCGAAATCGCCGCAACGATAGTTTTCTACGGCGACGAGGGCGACCTGCTCGAAATCCTCGGCAACCTGGCCGACAACGCCTGCAAGTGGTGCCGTCGGCAGGTGGTAGTCCGTGCTCATCCCGCCGACCAGGACGGACGCACAGAACTGGTGCTGGAAGTCGAAGACGATGGCCCTGGCATTCCCGCTGATCAGGCTCCGCTGCTGCTCAACCGCGGTCAGCGCGCCGATCCCACGGTCGCCGGTCACGGCATCGGGCTGGCAGTAGTCCGCGATCTGGTCGAGGAGGTTTACTACGGCCGGCTGGAGATCGGGCGGGGCGCGCTGGGCGGAGCGCGGGTGCGGGCGCGGCTACGGTTTCAGGCCAACGGCGGCTGAATTCTTCGCCTCCAACCGCCAAACGATTCCGTCAATTTGCGACTACTCTTTGCATCACGAACCACGAACGACAACAGGGACTCCCTATGCCGACCATCGCCACCTTCAATCTGTGCAACTTCGGCGCGGATGCATCCCCCGCTCGCCTGGCGCGACTGGGCGCGATCATTGTCCGGGAACTCGAAGCACCGGACATTCTGGCGGTACAGGAAGTCAAGGGGGAAAATCCGGCGCTGGCCGGAGGACAGGTTCCCGCCGATCCGGCCTATCGGGCGCTGATCGCTGCCATCGTCGAGGCGGGCGGTCCGCACTACGCCTTTCGGGAGATTCCACCGCTGGCCCATCAGGACGGCGGCATGGCCGGCGCCCACATCCGGGTCGGCCTGTTATTCAACCCGGCGATGGTGAATTTCCCGGACCGGGGCGAGGCTGGCCCGGAGGACAGCGTCGGTATCCGTCTCGACCGTGGCCAGCCCCGCCTGACGCTTAACCCTGGCCGCATCGCCCCCACCGATCCTGCCTTCGCCGGCGATGATCGCCATCACTGGGCGCCCAGCCGCAAGGCGCTGGCGGCGGAACTTGAATTCCAGGGCCGGCGCCTGTTTGTGATCGTCTGCCACTTCAAATCCATGCGTTCGATCACTCGCCGCGAGGGGGATTACGCCAAAAAACAGCGTCATGCCCAGGCCGAGATCATCCACCGTTTCGCCGCCGACCTGCTGGCCTGTGATCCCCAGGCCGCTATCGTGCTGTTGGGTGATTTGAACGATGTGCCAGGCTCCAAAACCCTGAAGCTGTTGAAGGGTGGGGCGTTTCACAACCTGCTGGAGGATTTGCCGCGGGGGCAGGCTTACACCCGCCGCCATGGCGGCCAGCCACAGGGGCTGGACCACATTCTGGTCAGTCCCGCGCTGCGCCACGGCACGGTGGCGCGTATCCCACACCTCAACAGCGACGCCGCGCCCGGGGCGCCGGAACCGGCCAGCGACCACGATCCGGTGGTGGCGACCTTGCCGGCTTTGCTGGGCGCTTGACGGACGCTGGCCACGTGGGAGCGGTGGGGTCGGGGTTCTCAATGTTGGAACGCTCACGGCACCGCATGGAAGGGCAGCAACGAAGCGATGAGTGGGGTCAACAGGGCGGTCAACAGCGCGTTCAGACCGATGGCCAGACCGGCGAAAGCACCCGCCAGGCTGCTGATCTGGAAGGCGCGCGCCGTGCCGATGCCGTGCGCCGCCACCCCAATGGCGAAGCCTTTAATGGCGTCGTCCCCGATCCGCAACGCTCGCAGCAGCGCCGGCGCGGCGACGGCCCCGAGCACGCCGGTCAAAATCACCATCACCGCGGTTAACGAGGGCAGGCCACCAATCTTCTCGGCGATGCCCATGGCTACTGGCGTCGTCACCGACTTGGGCGCCAGCGACAGCAGGGTCCGGGGCGAACCGCCCAGCAGCCAGGCGGCGCCCATCGCCGAAACGATCGCGGTCAGCGAACCCGTCAGCAGCCCCATGAGGATTGGCAGAAACAGCCGCCGCACCCGGTCCCAATGCAGGTAGAGCGGGATCGCCAGCGCCACGGTGGCCGGCCCCAGCAGGAAATGGATGAACTGCGCGCCGCTGAAATAGGTGGCATACGGCGTCCCGGTCAACAGCAGGAGCGGAACCAGCAAGGCGATCGCCAGCGCCACCGGATTGAACAGTGCCCGGCCGCCGCTGCGCCGGAACAGCCATTGCCCCGCCAGGTAAGCCGCCAGGGTCAGGGTCAGCCACACCAGCGGCGATGTCGCCAGATATACCCAAATATCGCCGATCTTATTCATGGCGATGCGCCCCCGGCCAGTGGCGGATGACGGCTTGCATCGCCAGCGCGGTCACGGCGACGGTAATCAGTGTGCTCAACACCAGCGCCGCCGCCACCGCCAGCCATTCCTCGGCCAGCAGCGCTCCGTATTGCATGATGCCGACCCCGGCCGGAACGAACAGCAGCGACAGATGTGACAGCAGGGTTTCGGCGGTGGTTCGCAGGGTGTCGGGCAGCGCCTGGCGCCAGCGCAGCGCCAGAAACAGCAACACCATCCCGACCACCGGCCCCGGTAACGGCGCGCCGCTCCAGCGGACCGCCACCTCGCCGACCAGTTGCAATCCCAGAAGAATCGCCAATGCGCCAATCATCATTCGACCCTCTTTTTCATCATGGGGTTGTCCATATTTTTACCTTTGGACGATCCAGTGAAAATAATCTCAATCGAAGCCCATCGCCATCAACGCGCTAAACCCAATGCTGATACTGTCCCAGCCGCCGCTCCAGTCGCCCGAACAGCCGCGCCAGTCCGAAGCACAGCAGGAAATACAGCGCCGCTACCGTCAACCAGACCTCGAACACCCGCCCCGACGACACCGCCAGTTCGTTGCCGGCGAAGGTCATTTCCTGGATGGAAATCAGCGAGATCAGCGACGAATCCTTGATCAGGGAGATGAACTGCCCGGCCAGCGCCGGAATCATCTGCTGCACCGCCTGCGGCAAAACTACTCTGCTCATGGCCTGACCGGAATTCATGCCCAAGGCCCGGGCCGCGTCCCACTGCCCTTTGGGAATCGCCTCGATCCCAGCGCGGATGATCTCGGTTACATAGGCGCCTTCGAACAACGCCAGGCAGATCAGCCCCGACAGGAAATTCGGCAGCAGTTCGGGCGGACCGAACAGAAACGCCAGTACGTTCAATGTCTCCGGCGCGGCGTTGGCGAGCCGGTTCTCCACGTCCAGCACCGGCATCAACTGGCTGCCGATGAAGAAATAGAAGATGAAGATGAATATCAGCGGCGGCATGTTGCGGATCAGTTCGACATAAGTTCGACTGCACAGGCGTAAAAACAGGCTGTGCGAGACCCGGCACACGCCCATCACCACGCCGATCAGCGCCGCCAGTACGCTGCCCCACAGCGCCAACCGCGCCGTCGCTAGAAAACCCTGCCCCAGCAGGTTCAGCACCCAGCCGCGCTCGGCATCATGGCGAGCGAAATAAACGGGAATCAGCCGCCAGTCCCAGTTGTAATGGAAATGGCTTTGCGCCCGCTGCAGCACGTAGCCGATCAGGCCGAGCGCCACAGCCAGGATCAATGCGTCCAGCCAGCCGAAGCGAAGTTTGCGGGAACGCACGATTCAGCCTTGCCCCGCGCCGCGCACCGGCAAACGGCGTTCCAGCCAACCCGCCAGCAGCGACAAGCTGGTCGTCAGCGCCAGATACAGCGCCGCCACGGTGAACCACAGTTCGAAGGTCATGAAGGTGTCGGCGATGAGGTTGCGGCCCTCGGTGGTCAGATCGGCCACTGCGATCACGCTGACCAGCGCCGAGTGCTTGATCAGCGACACCGCCAACCCGGTCAGCGGCGGCAACACGATTCGCAC
>JBDHRD010000004.1:0-43093 GCA_039807425.1 Candidatus Contendibacter sp.
CTCAGAATCACTTACACCATTGCCTTTCACAAGGAACGCCATCATTATTTCCATCCATCTTAACGCCAGGACAGCTTTTCAAAAAGAAGGTCGCTTCTTCACAGGAAGTCATTTGTGAACAATAGATTCTACCATCACACTTAAAGGCAGGGGATAGATTGTGTTCCTTGCGGAAATTAGACGAAGCAACATATTCGACACCGGCTGTCCTTAAGCCTTCCACTTGTGTAAAATGCTGTCTCTGGTATTTTTCAAAAATTTACCAACCAGCAATGCCAAGAATTACTACTAAGATAAGCTTTTTCAAAAGAAAATCCTTAGATCATTAAAATGCAATGATTCATCAGAATTAACCACCCCTCCCCCTTCCGAAAGAGGGGCTTTTCCTTCACCTCACGCTAGCCGCCGTTTAATCAACAACCGCCGTTCGATCTCGAAGATCTTGTTACTGAGCTTCTCCTTGCTCAGCTTCTGCTTATCATTCTCCTTGATGAACAAATCCGCGCCGTAGGTTTGCAGCGCATCGGCGGCGCTGATGTTCTTCACGCCGATGAACTGGAAGGTCACGATGCCGGCGGCGTCGGTGTTAGGCAGGGTTTCGGTCACCACCACCCTTGAGAGCGCCGCGACCGTGTCGCCGGACACCGCCGGCTGGGTGTGGTAGCCCTCGGTGAAGCCCAGTTCCCACAGCGCGTTTTCGCTGACATCGCGGCTGGCCAGACCTTCCAGCCAGGCGAACACCAGCCCGCCGTAAACGATGGGCTCGCCGCTCATCTTGCCCGACAGGCCGGTGCTGTACACCCGGTCGAAGTGCAGCGGATGGGTGTTGCCGACCAGATAGGTCCAGGCCATGTGCTCGTCGGTGATGGTGCGGCCATTGGCGTGGACGATCAGATCGCCGAGGGAGAAATCCTCGAAATAGGTGTTCGGGCCGGTCAACTGGCTCGGATAGCCGCCGGCGTTGAGCGGCAAATCCACCACCGGATGCTCCACCCACGGGAATTCGACCGGCGTCGTCGGGGCCGGCGTGGTCGGCAGGCGGTCGCCGCGATAGCCGACCATGATCTTGCGTTCGTACTGCAACACCACCTGGTTATGCTGGTTCACGCCCAGGGTGCGGATCAGCACGATACCGGGTTTATCCTCGCCGCGCGCCTTCCGGTCCATCACCTTGGTATAGCCGCGCAGGGTGTCACCCGGATAGACCGGCCGCAGGAACTGCACGTTGTAATAACCGAGATTCGCGATGGCTTTCTCGGAGTCATTATGCACGCCCAGCGACAGCACCACGTTGAACACCATCTGCGGGCTGGCCGGCAGATCGGGGAAGCCGTGGGCCTTGGCGTATTCCAGGTTCAGATACAGCGGGTTGCATTGCATGAACACCCGGGCGAAGTCCAACATCGGGCCGCGTTCAAACGTGTAGCCGCGCGGGTGGACAAACACCTGCCCCGGCACAAACTCATCCAGATAGCGCCCGTATTGCGGCCGCCGCGCCCATTCCAGATTTACCGCCACCGAGCCGGCGACTTCCGGCTGCTCGGTCGTCACGCGCATCGAAAAACTCATGATTTATTTCTCCACCTCAGCCTTGGTCTTGGCATTGTCCACCAGCGAACGCGCGATCACCTTCAGCGCCAGCGTTTCTTCGGCGCCCTCGAAAATCGACAGCACCCGCGCGTCAATAAAGTAACGGCTGACCGGGGTTTCCTCGGCGTAGCCCATGCCGCCATGAATCTGCAAGGCTTCGCGGGTCACCCACTCGGCGGTCTTGCAGGTGAAGAACTTGACCATGCTGGCTTCCATGTCGCCCTCGCCCTTGTCCATCAATCGACCTACCGAATAGGTGAACTGCCGGCCCATGGCGAGATAAGTCGCCATCCGCGCCAGCTTAACCTGGGTCAGCTGATAATCGCCGATGGGGTAGCCGAACACCATGCGCTCCTGAGCGTAGCTCAGCGCCTTCTCGTAGGCGGCCTGCATGATGCCCACGGCGCGGGCGGCGGTCTGGATGCGCCCGCCGGAGAAGCCGGCCATGGTGAAGTAGAAACCCTTGCCCTCGCCCTGTGGCCCGCCCAGCATGTTTTCATCGGGCACGAAGATGTTGTCGAAGAACAGATCGAAGGAGTGCATCCCGCGATAGCCGATGGTGGAAATCGCCTTGCCGCTCAGCTTGCCGCCGCTCTCTTGCACGAATTCGATGATATGGCCGGGAGTGCTCGGCTTCTCCAGCAGGAACATCGACAGGCCGCGATGCCCCAGCGACAAGTCAGGATTGGTGCGGGCCAGGATCAGCAGCACGCCGGCCTTGCCGCCGAAGGTGCACCAGGTCTTGGCGCCGTTCAACAGCCAGCCGCCCTCGGTTTTGGTCGCCTTGAGCCGCATGTTGGCCACGTCGGAGCCGTAGTTCGGCTCGGTCACCGCCACCGCGCACAGCAACTCGCCGGAGGCCAGTTGCGGCAGCCACTTCAGCTTCTGTTCCTCGGTGCCACCCTTGAGCAGCGCCTTGGACAAGATTTCCGGCCGGGTGATCAGGCTGCCCGCCGCGCCCAGCGAGCCACGGGTCAGTTCCTCGGTCACCACGATCATACCCAGATTGTCTTCCTGCTCGTCGCTTTGGATACCGCCGAACCGTTCCGGGATGGAAATGCCGAAGCAGCCCATTTCCTTGACCTGATCGAGGATCGCCGCGGGAATGTCGAGGTCGTGGCGGTGAACTTCCTCGGCCAGCGGCATCACCACTTCCTCGGCGACCCGGCGGAATTGCTCGCGCATCATCTCGTGATGGTCGTCCAGCAGATAGGCACCGGTCACGCCGCTCTGGGCGCGCATCAGTTGCCCCAGTTCGGCCACCCGTTCCGCCGGCAGTTGCGCTAAACAGAACTGCCGCACGGTGGGATGATCGACGGTCGCGCTCAGCCACCGGTCGTCGAGACCGAAATCGGCCGGACGGGAACTCAAGCGGTTACGGATGGCTTGCAGAGCCTCGGCGGTGAAGAGCAGGGCAAACCGCTCTTCCAGGGTGAGTTCACTGGCCGAACCGCCGCCCGCTTCCCGCGCCCGTTTGGCGTAATCCAGACCAAAACGAGCACCGGTCGCTTCGGCAAAGGACAGCGCCAAGTCGTAGCTCACCAGTTGATACTGGTCCAGCAACGCGGCGGAAATTTTGCCGTCGGCTTTTTGAGAGCGTTCCTTCAGGTCCGCCAAGGCGTAATCAAGCACCTTTTGGACCGCGTCCAAGGCCAGGGCGGCCTGTCGCAACTGTTCTGCCGGATTCTGAATCGATACGGACATCGGTTTGCCTCGCGTGGTATCGGTTGGTCGTGAAAACCTTGAATTTAGTAGGCTCTAGTCGCCAAGTCTATGCGTAAAAAGGCCAAGGACGCACCATTTTAAACGATAGCGGCAGTAAAAATTTTTTGCTGGCAACGAAGATTCGGAGGGTCGGTTCGGCCCACGCCGGCCCGCTGCCGATTTTCTTATAATGCGCGCGCCTGATTTTTTCTCCAACCCACCCCGACGAAAGAAGATGCCACCCTCGCGGGGGGGCATCCCCAACATTCGAGAGTTTCCATCGTGGTCGCCACCCCTACCTCCGTTCCGGAACTCCGGCATTATGCCGGTCTGCTCGCCATCGAACTGGACCCGCAACGCTCCGATCCCACCAGCGCACCGCCCGCGCCATTGAGCGTGACCGCCGCCACCGCTCTGGCCGGTCATCTGGCCAAGGATTTAAACCTGATTCTCGGCGGCATCGGCCATTTGGGCTTGATTCTTCCGGGCGCGCTCTACGATCAAACCGAAATTTTGCAGCCCGGATTCCCGTTGCTGGGGACGCTGGCTGAGTTATACCGGGGCAGCGCGCGGGATTCGACGTTCGCGCCCCACATGATCGCTCTGGGCGCTGACCGGGGCTTTTTCCCGGTCACGGCCATCAACCCGCTGCGCCGGCCCGGTTCCGGTCCTTTGTTGCTGCTGCCGTTCTGCTTCGTCGGCCCGGGCGACGACATCGCTCGTCTGGCGCGGATCATGGAAGACACGCTGATGCAACAGGGCCAGGTGTCGCCCGCGACCACCGAGGCCGTGCGGCAGGCGTTCGGGCTGGTCGCGCTGAACCTGTCGTTCGTCACCGTCGGCGATCTGTGCGCCCTGCTGCGGGTGCAACTGGAGGCCAGCGGCTTCCTGCCGCTGTGGGAGTTGCTGGAGCACGCCTGGTTCGAGCGGCCGGGAATCCATTCCGCCGTGCTGGAAGCGGGCAATTGCTTTCTGGCCGCTGGCGATCATGTCCACACGCTGTTTTACACCTTCGACGACTGGGCGCAATTCGGGCCGGGCCGGGCGTTGCCAGCGGCTGATCTGGGAACGGGTTATCTCAACTGGGCACGGGCGCAGCGGCAATACGCGCTGGCGCTGGAAGCCTACGGACTGCATGTGCGGCGGGTGCTGGCCAACCCACGCCTGGAGGAAACGCTGGCGACTGCCGATGGCGATGCGGCGCTGGCCGCGTTCCAGGACATTCCCTGTCTGTCGGGGGATTATCTGGTCGAGCGCATTTTTCACGACGACCACGAGCGGCCGGAACAACAAATGTTGATTACCCATCAGGCCGACGCCGAACTGGGCACGCTAGCCTACACCGTGACCAGCCTGGACGCCGATGGCCAGATGGCTCGTCTGGAACATCACTATCCGCTGCAACTGCAAGGCGTGCAGGTCATCGCCGCCCAGCTGACCCAGCGTTGCGCCGAACAAAACACCGAGCGGCGGGTGTTGCATCCGGGCCGGCTGCTCTATTCGGAGGCCGGACGGAGTTTGCGCGCCGCCACGACCGCCGACCTGCCCGCGCCCGCCGAACGACCGCATTGACGGCAATCACCGCCAGCTTTCACTCCGCTGGCGGCTCTCCCAGCCACGGTTCATTCCCGCACCCGCGGGGAACCCTCTGCTGGCGGACGCTCAACGGTCATCGGGGTCCTCTACCCAAAGCAACAGCGATCCGAGCGGCGGCGGGCAGGGTGGCAGGTCCCCACTGAGCCGGCGGATACTGGATCTTAATAGTCGTGAGCCACCCGCGCCGTGCCATCATAGCTGGTCAGCACCCGCACGCGGTCGCCCCGATAGAACGGTTCATCGGCTGCCTGGGTCACGGAGATCATCCGGCCATTGTTCAACCGGACCGTGATTTCCAAACCAGGCTGGCGAGTTGCGTTTTCTTCGATGGCCGAACCCACCAGGCCACCCACGACCGCACCGCCGATGGCGCCGGCAACCTGACCTCGTCCCCCGCCGATGGTGCTGCCGGCCACGCCGCCCAGCGCCGCGCCGCCCACGGTGCCTACACCGCTCCTGGTGCCTTCGATCAGGACCTGGCGCACGCTTTCGACATAGCCGAGTTGCACGTCCTGGGCTTGGCGCGCCTGATCGCGGGTATAAGCACTCCCGGACATGCTGGCCGGACAGCCACTCAGGATCAAACCTGCCGCCAATACCACGGCCACGGTCGCCGTCATTTTCATCACTTTCATCGCTAGACCTTGCTCGGAACTGGAAATATTTGATTTCTGCAAATGGGGTGCATTATAACCAAACCCCTTACCAGAATAGCCACTCCCTCCGAAATTCCCGCTGAATCGCCATCGCCACTGACCCCTTGCCCCGTTCATCGTGAACCAGCGCCGCTCTCTGTTACCCTTTCCACTGGCGACCACCCGCCGTGATACACTCGCCGGCGTTCTGCTAACCTTGATGATCGCCGCCTCGGTGGCGCCGGGTGCGTCGCTGCTCACGGCTGGACTGCTGGGCTGGACCGCCGCACTGTTGCTGGGTTATCGACTGGGCCGGCGCCAGCGCATCCAGAGCGCCTGGCTGGTCGGACTCGGCGTCGCCGGCACCGCTTGGGGCGCGCTGCACGGCGCTCCGCTTAATTTCGCTCAGATTCTGGCCAGCAATCAGGGATTGATCAGCCTGCTGGCGGCGGTCTCGTTCCTGCGGCTGGTGACCCGCCCGGAAGCAGCGAATCGCGACGCTCCGCCGCCGCGCGGGCGCAAGGCCCTGTGGCGAACGCTGATCGGCGTGCATCTATTCGGGGCGGTGATCAACCTGTCCACCATCGTGATCCTCGGCGACCGCATGACCACGCGCGGCGGCCGGCTGGGCAAACGCCGGGCGCTGGCGCTGAGTCGAGGTTTCGCCGCCGCAGCATTCTGGTCGCCATTCTTCTCGGCGATGGCCGCTGCCCTGACCTACGCCCCCGGGGCACAACTGGCCATCATCGTGCTGGCGGGATTGCCGATGGCGGCTATTTCCCTTTGGCTGACCGCCCGCGACCTCGATCCCGGGAATCGCGGCGGTGGGGCGCCGTTCGTCGGCTACCCGATGCGCTTTAGCGCCCTGTGGATTCCGGGACTGCTGGTCGCCATCGTCCTGGCCCTTCACCTGCTGGTTCCCGGCTGGTCGATCCTGGCGATCATCGCCCTGAGCGCGCCGCTGCTGACCACCGCCATTCTCGTCGCACGGGAGGGAAGGGGCGCATGGCCGCTGCTCGGGGGTCATATCCGGCATGGTCTGGCCGGCACGGTCAACGAACTGGCGCTGTTTCTGGCGGCGGGCGTCCTGGCGGCTGGCCTCATCGGTCTAACCGGGCCGTTGGGCGGTTGGTTGCCGTTCGAGCGGTTCGGCTCGCCGCAGGCCAGCCTGGTGTTGCTGGTGATGGTCGGGGTCGCCGCGTTCGGCGTGCATCCGATCATCACCATCGCGGCTTGTGGGGTCTGGCTGGCCCCGCTGCATCCGAATCCCAATTTTCTGGCCATCACCCTGCTGATGGCCTGGGGCATTGGCGTACCCGCCAATCCGCTGTCTGGCCTGCACTTGATGATGCAGGGCCGCTACGGTATCGACGGCTACGCCTTTCTGCGCTGGAACGCCAACTACGTGTTGAAGTGTCTGGGCGTGGGGGTGGTGTTGCTCTATCTCTACGGGTTGCTACTGAGCGTTTCCGCTTGAACCGGCCGATCAGCCATCACGGAATTTCGGCTTGCGCTTTTCCTGAAACGCCCGTACCCCTTCCTGGGATTCCTCGGTACCGTAGAACAGGCTGACCGCCTTCAAGCCCAGCGAGGAAATGCCGGCGATATGAGCGGTATCGGCGTTGAACGAGCGCTTGGCCAACTCCAGCGCGGTCGGGCTCTTCTCCAGGATTTCCGCGCACCATCGCTCCACCTCGGCGTCCAGTTCGGTGTCGGGCACCGCCTTGTTCGCCAGTCCCATCCGCACCGCTTCCACCGCCGTGTACTGGCGGCACAGATACCAGACCTCCCGCGCCCGCTTTTCGCCGATCACCCGCGCCATGTAGGCCGTACCGAAGCCGGGGTCCACCGAACCGACCTTGGGGCCGACCTGGCCGAATTTGGCCGATTCGGCGGCGAGGGTCAGATCGCAGAGCAGGGCCAGCACGTGGCCACCGCCGATGGCGTAGCCGCGCACCTTGGCGATGACCGGCTTGGGCACGTCGCGGATCACGCTTTGCAGCTCCTCCAGCGGCAGGCCGATCACCCCGCGTCCGTCGTAATGGCCTTCGTGCGCCGACTGGTCGCCACCGGTACAGAACGCCCTTTCACCCGCGCCGGTCAGCACGATAACGCCGACCGACCGGTCCCAGCCCGCCCGCAGAAAAGCGTGAATCAACTCTTCGCAGGTCTGGGCGCGGAAGGCGTTATATTTGTCGGGACGGTTGATGGTGATCGTGGCGACACCGTCCTTAGTCTCGTACAGAATGTCTTCATAGGTAGCGGTCATGGCGGTTCCTGCTGGAAACGGAAGAATGCAGTCGTTCAATGGTTTTCTGAAAGCTTTCCTCCAGATCACCGAAAGCCTGCTGGCGGCGTTCGGCTACGCGAAATCGGAGTGGAAGTATAACCAGAACAACGCCGAGGGTCGGCCTGATTTTGGCGCCTATCCTTGAACACCCCAACTGCTGGGATTCCTCAATTCGCGGCCCATGCGGGAATTGCTGGCCGGCGTCTCGCGCAGCGCCATCGCCGACCGCCTGCAACCGAACGACCTGCGGGAAATCCTCGTGCCGATACCACCCCCGGCGCTCTGGGACAACATCGCCCGATTGGTCCGGGAAGCGAGGACTGTCAGCGGGCGCTGCCATCCTGGCGAAAAAACGGCTGTAAAATCAATGGTAAATGGATTGCGCCGCCCTTCATCGTCCCGGCGGGCATCGCCACGCGCGAACTGGGCCGGGCCAAGGTACGCTGGGGTGTGTATATCGTCACGCCCAGCGCTAAGCTGGTCCGGCTGGAACGGCAGGAACGTCGGATCATGGCCGGGCGCCCCGTCGTCATCGAAGCGGACGCGACCGTACCCGAGGAGGCCTTGAATTGGCCAGCACCCTGCTGGACCGAATCGCCACGATCAAGGAGGAGATTGCGGCGCGACTGGAAACGTTGTCCGAACGGATTCAACATCCCGTCCGAAAGGCAACCGCTTTATGATCTACTATGGGGGAAAATGTAGGGTGGAGAAAATTTATCAATCGCTGGCTGGGGCGATCCGGAACTCAAACACCATCTCGTTTGCCTCCAGCATCTGGGAAAGGCGCGACACATTAGTCCGATCGATGGTACGTAATACCATGCTGTAACGGCGTATGCGACCTTCACCGTCAAGGCGGTAACTAAAATTGGCAATGCTAAATCCATGGCGCTCGATGAGAGTGCGTAGAGCATCCTCGGTCATGCTGGCGGTACGCGCGAATCGCACGTCAAAGTAGTAGTAAGCTTGGGTAGGAATTCGAGCTTCGATCTGTCGGAATAAGGATAGTACGCCAACCGTGATGATCACTGATACTGCGAGGGGAAAATAAAAGCCTATTCCAGCCAGAATGCCGATAGCAGCCGTTATCCAGATCGATGCCGCCGTAGTCAGGCCTCGGACAGAAAGGCCCTCCTTGATAATAGCGCCAGCCCCCACAAAACCTATGCCAGTCATAATACCTTGGGCCATTCTTGTGGGATCGAGTCTGATTGAATCCGCGGCGACTCGGACCCAATGAGCTTCGTATACGGTAACAAGCATAAGGAGGCTGGAAGCAGTGCAGACCAGCGTATGCGTGCGAAAGCCAGCCGGCCTTCCGTGGTAAGAACGTTCGTAGCCGATCATTGCTCCAGCCAGCAGCGCCGCCAGTAATCTTAGCACCATCTCCAAGTCATCACTGGTCATATCGTCATCCCCCAGGAGCGTTTTCGAGAGCCTGGACTTGCACTTCCCTGGTCACTGTCAGTAAAGGTAACTTCTGACCACTATGACCGATCTAACCAGCTTAGCGTACAATATTATTCCGTTTTGCAAGCAGAGCCCGAACCCCCCGGAATAAATTCACGGCACCAGCAAATCGCCGCCCTCCATGTGCAGCATCTCCACCCGCCAGCCGACCAGCAGCACGCTGCCAACCTGGCGGCGCTGGCCGGTATCGGTGAACTCGAACACGTACAACCGTTCCAGCTTCAGTCGGCCGTCGCGATCCCGCCGCAGCCACAACCGCTCCAGCGCCACGGTATCGTCCAGCAGTTGCACCCCTGTCTGCTGGCAGGCGCGGGAACTGGCCGCGCGGGCCTGTTCGCGAGCGCCGAGACTGTCCCGCCAGAACAGCAGGCCGAGGCCTGATACCGCGAAGAACCCGATCAGAAACCAGTAATTCATAGCAACGGCTTCAGCCGGGCCAGAATATCGTCGCGAGCCTGGGCCAGCAGCGATTCCCGGTCCAGGCTGTCGAGGATGTCCTGCACCACCCGCTTCGGCCCACCCTCGCCCCAGGATTTGCCCTGGACGAAATACTGCTCGGCGGCTTTGCCGACCACGTAGGTCCCGTACCAGGCCACTGCCCCCTGCGCGCCGGCGGTCACCACCGTGGACAGTCCCAAGCTGATGCCCTTGAGCGCCGCCGCCACCAGATTCATCGCCCACACCGTTCCCATCAGGAACGCCAGTTGGATGGAGATGGTCTTGAGCAGCGAACCGGCCTCGCCGCGGGTGATGGGCAGGCCGTACACCCGGCTGAGATGGACGATCATCGCTGCGTCGGTGGCGACCGCCGCCAGAATGTCGGCCACTGGAATCGGGTTCAGCGCCACCGCCACGCCCTTGGCCAGGCAGTAGTTGCGCACCACCTTTTCGGCCAGATCACGGCGGATGGCGACGATCTCGCGGGTCAGCCGGTCGGAGAAGCGGCCGGCGAACAGGCCGGCGTTGAGCGCCGCCATGGTCTTGCCCTCGGCCTTGAGGATGTCCCAGATCCGCTCGCGCAACGCGGTCACGTCCAGCGCGGGCCGACGCCGGGTTTCGGTCTCATTGCCTTCCGCGTCCACCAGAATCACGATGCGCTCAGCCGGCTGGGCGGCGGCAGTCAGAATATCGTGCGGTTGGATGAGCCCCTCGGTGCGCTCGCGCAGGGTGCGTAGCAACAGCTCGCGGTCAGCCTGGGTATAGCGGTCGATCTTGTTCAGCACCAGCACCAGTCGCTGCGCCGCGCCTTTCACCTGCCGCAGCGCCTTGAGTTCGCTGTCGGTAATGTCGCCGTCCACCACGAACAGCACCAGGTCGCTGCGGGTGGCGACCTCGTGGGCCAGTTGCTCCCGTTCCTCGCCGGCGACTTCGTTGATGCCCGGCGTGTCGATCAGGAATACCCCACCGGCATCGTACTCCTGCCAGCGGGCGTGGGTAGCGTGGGTGGTTTCGCCATGCAAGGGGCTGGTCGAAAAGCAGACTTCGCCCAGCAAAGCGTTCAGCAGCGCCGACTTGCCGACGCTGACCCGGCCGAATACGGCGATGTGGATGTGGCCGTGTTCGATCTTTTCCAGCAGCAGTTGCAGCTGCCGGTAGTCCTCGGCCAGCGCGGCCCGCACCGGCGGCGGCACCCGCTTGTCGTCCAGCAACTCGCGCAGGCTTTCGCGGGCCAGGGCCAGATGCGCGTCACCGCTAACCGGCGGCGGATTCGGCACGCTCGCCGTCCCGCTGCCGCGCCCAAACCAGTTGGGCCAGACGTTTTGCACGCGCTTCCAGATTTTCACTCAAATTGTCCTCGAACATCCGCAAAGTGGGGCCGCTTACCAGATCGCCACGGCTTTCCAGGGAGCGGGTCACCGCCTTGCCCAGACTCTCGAATATCAGTCCATAGACCACGGCGTGCATCATCCCGCCCACTACCGTACCCATGCCGGGAAAGGCCTTGAAGATATTGCCAACCAACGCCAGCAGCAAATTCAGGCTGCGCTTGATCTGATTGCCGGCCAGGTCCAGAAATCGCTGCATGTCGATTTCGCGCGCCGGCACTTCGTACAGCGCGCACAATTCCTTGATCAGGTTGAAACCGAGATAACCCTGAATCAGCACGTCGGTCCCCGGACTGACCGCCGCCATCGCCCCGAACACCGCCTTGCGGGAATAACTTTGCACGATGGCCTCGGCCTTGGCTCGGCGATGCTCGGCGACCGCTGCATCGAGCTTCTGCTGGGCCAGCACGAACACCGAGGTATCGCGCAGCGCGTCCAGCACCTGCGGGTCGGTATCCAGATAGCGTTGCAAGGCGCGGCGCAAGTCCTCCGCGCGCGGCGGACGTTCACGCAGGGTGGTTTCCTCGCGGCCATCGTGGTAGATGCGGATGACTTCCTCCATGCCACCGCACTGTACCGGAGCCACCTCGATCTGCTCGCCAACCCGCTCGGTCAATCGCCGGCGCACCAAGTCCAGCTCCCGCTCGGTATAGCGATCCATCTTGTTCAACGCCACGATCAACGGGCTACCCAGATCCACCAGCGTCCGTAGCGCCAGATACTGGTCGCGGGTCAGATCGCCCTCGCAGACGTAGACCACCACGTGGGCGCGCAGGGCTTCGTCACGGGCGGTTTGGTCGAGCGCGCCATCCGCCTCGTTTAGCCCGGGCAGGTCGGCCAGGATCAGCCGGTCGCCGGCGGTGCTGGTCCAGGTGTAATAGGTCACTTGCCGCGTGGTGCCGCCGCGCACATCCACCGCAATGTCGGTTCCCGGCAGTAAAGCGCGAATCAGCGAAGACTTGCCGGCGCTGATTTCGCCGAACACCGCAACGACGATCTCACCCGCCGCCCGCCGCCGCTGCAATTCCTCCAGCTCGCGGCGGATGGCGTCCACATGCACCCCGGCGGCCTCGCTGCGATTCAGCCGCTCGCGCAGAGTGGCTTCGTCCGGCGGTTTGGCCGGGACGACGGCACGGGATTGGCCAGTGGGACGGCCCAGCCTCAGCACCCGCCAGATCACGTAGATGCCACTGCCGCTCAGTCCGGTCAGGATCAGCAGATAAATGATCCAGAAGGTGGTCGGCGCCCGTTGCAAGCGCTCCCAGACCGACAGGCCAAGATCGGTGAGGTACAGCACCAGCACCAGCAGGGCCGCGACGCCGATGCTGGCGCCGACCGCCAGCAGCAAGCGAATGGGTAACCAGGCCCGGGCGGCGGGCGACAGCGGCAGTTTAGACAGGGATGGCATCGGTGGCGAACAGTTGACGGAAAGCGGGTGGCACCGGCTGGATCGCGCGCCGTGTGTAGTCAAAGAACACGATGCCGGTCTTGGCTCGCGCCACCTCGCGTCCGCTGGTTATCTCGGTCGCGCGATAGACGAAATCACAGCCATACTTGTTGAAATCAGTTACCGCCACCGCGATTTCCAACATCTCGCCGGGAAACGCTTCGGATTTGTAAACGATGACGCTATCGGCCATGATCAGACCGATGCCAAAGATATCCAATTCGCTCAGGCCATAATGGGCCAGAAACCAAACCCGCGCCTCGTGCAGCAGGCCCAGCAAGGAATCGTTACCCATGTGCCCGCCGTAGTTGACATCGGTGATCCGCACCCGCAACTCGATGGTGAAGGGAAAATGCTCCGGCAGATCCAGTTTGATTCGCGCCATGCGCCGCCTCGCCAACCCAGCGGAAATCCGCTTTTCCAATGAATAATGTTACCCTCCGCCATATGAGGGTAACCCAAAACCAAGATAGGAATTGTAAACGATTATCGCGGAAAACGGACTGCCAGCCGACTACCCCTTTACTCTCCTATCCGTTCCCCGCGAGGGTATCGAGCTTATCGTTGAAAAATATCAAGATTAGCGGACAGCTATCGGTGGAGGAAATCATGGATGCCGCAAAATCCTGATGACGGTGATCGAAGCGGAAAAACCCATCGGACGCGCACGGCGCGCGGTCGGCCCTTTCCCGTATCGGCTCCGGCCAAGCTGGCGCGACCTCGCCTGCATGACATTGCCGGGCGCGAACGCCTGTTCTCGCTGCTCGACGAACGTTGCAAGCGCCCCCTGATCTGGATTTTTGGGCCGCCCGGCGCCGGGAAAACTACCTTGGTCGCAAGCTACCTCCACGCTCGCAGGCTGCCGGGTATTTGGTATCAGGCAGACGCGGGCGATGGCGATCCGGCCACGCTGTTTTACTATCTGCACCAAGCGGTTCCTTCATCTGGCCAAGTGCGCCTTCCGCTGTTCGCACCGGAATATCCATCCGACCTGTCCGGCTTCGCGCGTCGTTTCTTCCGCGAATTGTTCGCCCGGTTGCCGCGACCGGCAATGCTGGTGTTGGATAATTTCCATGAAGTTGCGGAGGAAACGCCGTTTCGAGCCATTTGGCGCGAGGCCGCGACGCAGATTCCCGAAGGCGTCAATCTTCTGATCGTCAGTCGCCTGGAACCGCCCGCCGAATACGCCCGCCTGCAAGTCAGCGAACTCCTGGCGGTGCTGGACGCGCGAGACTTGCGGCTGACTCTGGAAGAAACCCGGATGATCGCGGCGCTTCGCGCGCACCTGCCGGAGACCGCCGTACAGGCGTTGCACGAGCACTCGGGCGGCTGGATTGCGGGGCTTACCCTGTTGCTGGAACACGCCCGAAAAACCGGCGTCCCATCCGATGCTTTGGAGCGGGCATCGCCGCAAGCGCTCTTCGACTATTTCGCGACCGAAATTTTCACGGGCGCAGCCGAGGAAATCAGGAACCTCTGGCTGCGCACGGCCTATTTGCCCCGCTTCACCGCGCAGACGGCGCGCGTGCTGAGCGAGTGCGAAACCGCCGACCGGTTGCTCGACGCGCTCCACCGCCAAGGTTATTTTGTCGACTGCCGCAGCGCGTCGGCGACCGTCTACCAATATCATGCTCTGTTCCGGGCGTTCCTGCGGCATCGGGCCGAACAAGTCTGCACGCCCCCCGAACGTCGGGAACTCGTCCGCGCCTCGGCCCGGGCGCTCGACGCCCAAGGCGAACCCGAAGCGGCTTTTACCCTGTTCGCCGAAATCGCGGACTGGGACGCCGCCGTCCGATTGGTTCTCGCGCACGCCGCCGCGTTGTTCGACCAGGGCCGCTGGCAGACGCTGCAAAGATGGATCGGTGCCTTGCCGCGAGCGACGGTCGAGGCCAACCGCTGGCTGCTGTTCTGGTCTGGCGCTTGCCAGGCCCGGACCGTTCCCGGCCCGGGCCGCGCGACGCTGGAGCGCGCTTACGACCGTTTCCGCGAGGTCGATGATATCGTGGGCCAGGCTTTGAGCGCTTGCGCCGCGCTGGAAAGCCATTACGCGGAATGGGGCAACTTCGCCCATCGCGAAAAATGGATCGATGCGCTCGAACGCCTGCTGGCGCAAAATCCAACCTTTCCGTCTCCCAGCATCGAATTGCGGGTGTGGTCGAGCCTGCTGCTCGCGCTTTCGTATCGCAGGCCGCAACATCCGCTGGCGCAGCCAAGCGCCGAGCGCGTGTGGCGACTGTGCCGCCTCGATCTTCCGGCGGGTGAAAGATTGATGGCCGCTGGCTGGCTGCTGTTCTACCTCTCGGCCATGGAAGATACCGATCGCGCTCGCGCCGTGGCCATCGAATTCGCGCCGCTGGCCCGTTCCGCCGAGATGCCGCCGTTGCCCCGGATGACTTGGAGTGGGTCCCGCGCCCTGCACTTCCTGGGTCTGGCGGACTTCGGGCGATGGCGACAGGAGAATCTGGACGCGCGGGTCTTGGCGACGGAGGCCGGTCTTGGCTATATGCTGGGCTGGTCGAGGATGCTCGAAGCCTGGTCATCGCTCGCGAGTGGTGACCTCGTGACAGCCGCCGAGCTTCTGGACAAGCTGGCGGACGAAATCGACCGCGCCCGACCCAACGATATCGCTTTCTATCACTTCCTTCTATCCTGGCTCGCCCTGTTGCGGGAGCACCCGCGCACGGCGTTGGAGCACGCCCGGAAATCGGTAGGGATCGCCCGGGAACTGGCCAGCGTCGGTCTGGTGATTTGCGCCCTTGGCGTCTATTCCCGCACCCTCGCCGAATGCGGCGAAACCGGAAAAGCGGTTGCAATCGCTAAAGAGGCGATGGCCTGGGTCAGCGCTCCGGGCAGTGGCATCTTGCGTTTCAACGCCTTGCTGTTCGAAGCCAATGCCTTACGCCAGCACGGCCAGCGCGAAGAGTGCCTGACGGTTCTCGCCGAGGCTTTCGCCACCGGACACCGGGGCGGCCTGCTCAATTGCGCGGCCTGGCTGCCGAAGATGATGGCGCGGCTGTGCGCGGAAGCACTGGCCGCCAGCATCGAGACCGAATACGTCGAACTACTCATTCACAAGCGTGGACTCCTCGCGCCGGGTACGGACGTCGAGCAATGGCCATGGCCGGTGCGCGTCTACACCCTCGGGCGTTTCGCCCTGGTGCTGGACGGCAAGCCGCTCAAAGCGACCGGCAAACCGCAGCATCGCCCGCTGGAATTGCTCAAGGCGTTGATCGCCCTGGGCGGACGGGAAGTCCACGGCGAGGCGCTGATCGAAGCGCTGTGGCCGGACGCCTCGGGTCTTGGCGCGCAAAAGACTTTGCAAATCACGGTGCGGCGGTTACGGAATTTGCTCGGCAGCGCCGAGGCGCTGCGCGTGCAGGATAGCAAGCTGACCCTGGACGCCGGTCGCTGCTGGGTGGATGTCTGGGCGCTGGAGCGGGCGCTGAACCGGGCCAGGGACGCCTTGGCTCACGGCGTTTGGGACGGCGCTGGCCAGCGGGCGCTCGCCGAGGCGCGGCAGCTCTATCAGGGGCACTTTCTTGTCGGCGAGTCCGACCAGCCCTGGCTTATCGGCCGACGCGAGCGCTTGCGCGAACGCTTGCTCGGCGCACTGAGCAACGCTGGCCAGCAATTGGAACGGGCGCGTCGCTTTCCCGAAGCGCAGGCGCTGTACGAACAGGCCGTGGATGTCGAACCGCTCACCGAGGAGATGTACCGCCGGCTCATGGTTTGCCTGTCCGCCCAAGGCCAACGCGCCGAGGCGATGGAGGTTTACCGCCGCTGCCGCCGGCACTTGTCCATCGTGCTGGGCATTCCCCCCGCCGCCGCGACCGAGGCGATTTATCGGAGCCTTGCCAGCGGCGAGTGACGCTTGACCGCCCGCGCTTTAGTCTTCAAGCGAAGTCCCCTTTCTCATTCATTCCGACCAATTTTGTCATCCGTGGGTTATCTGTGGGCAACGGGCGGTAACGTCACCCTTACCAGAGAAAGCAGGTGGGTAGTCCTGTAGAAAATAGTGATTACTTGGTAATAAACCATAAAAATTAGCAAGTTATCGACAACACCGTGGGGAATAGCCCCGTTGGGGTGGTGATCACCCCGAATGGGGCACTACACCGATCAGCGAACGGAGGGGAATTCGATGCCAGCCGCATTCCGTGAGGCGTGGAAATGGTCCGGCGTGGACGAGACCACACCGGACGGTCCGGCGATGGTTGTACCCATGGGCGGGTCGAACTTCGTCCAACTCGAAAACGGGGCCAGTCTGGACGTGGGTCCGAAGAACAAGAAGACCAAGAGCATCAAGATTACGAAGGTCGACGCCTCCACGCAGGGATCGTTAGAGAAGGTCAAGAAAGAGCAGCTCACGCTGCGTTCGGAACTGAGGTTTAACTCGGGACGGCGCACGTTCGAGATTCACGGCTTGCAGCCAGCAGGCTACCGCGGCGAGGAGGTCCAGGCCATCAACACGCGTGAAAAGAACAAAGTGGAGGCCAAGCTGCGGGTCGTCGTGCTCAAACCCAAACCCGTCACGGTTTCGATTCGTCCCGTTCAAGTCCGCGATTCGTCCGGCAAATTGGTCTACCACAGCAAGTTGCCGTTCGACGCGAAAAAGCTGATCGAGGAAATGAAGCTGATTCTGACTCCGCAAACGGCGATCGTGCTGTCGCTGGGGCTGACGACTCCGGCCCCGGTGCTCGATGAGGCGTTGATCGCCAAACTGCTCGAACTGAAGACGGCCACCACCAAGGCGCCGCTGCCGGAGGTGGTTTCGGTGGACCGGTTCAAGGGCGTGTTCAAAGACCTCCGCGATCCCAAAGCCGACGTCACGATCTTCGCGGTCCAGAAAGTTGGGGTCGGACTCAACCAGGACGGTTCGGCCATCGAGAAGTCCGGAACGATGGATTCGAACTTGAAGATCGGTTTTGTCGCGGACCAGTCCGACCATTTCTTCTACGTGCGGACCATGGCGCACGAGTTGGGGCACTTCTTGGGCCGCTATCGCAAGCCGGATAACACGTATAAAGGCTTCGACGATCTGCACACGGACGCCGACAAGCTGATGCACCAGGGTGGCTCCGGCTGGAAGATTCCGCTGGAACACTGCTTGAACTATTTCAATGCCGGGTATTAGCCCAGAACGTAATGAGGCGGTGCAAAGTCAATGCACCGTTGCAAGCCGAGCCGAGGCTGCCTTCGCGACAGTTTCCAGGCCGGCGGGTGCCATGAAACGGAGAACGGGAAATGTCAAAGTTCGACCCGGGCAGAATACAAATCGACGGAAGTCAGCAATACGAGAGCGATGTCGAGACGCAATTGAAGGCGATTCTCAGAAATCCTGTAGGGAAGTTACTGCTTGAACTCATCGATGCCGAGTCAAAAAAACACATTCGGATCGTTCCCTACACCGGGGGCGACTGCAATGCCAGCACCCGCCCAGCGAATCCGTCCGACGCGGCGCCTCCCCGCCCAGGCGGCAAACTTTACGCTGGCAACCCTGACAGCGCCTATTTTGATCCGAAAAAAGGAAAACTCGTCCCGACCACTCGCGATGATCTTGCCACATATACCGGCACCGGCAAAGGGAGCGACACGACTGTGAACTACTCCCCCAACACTTATGTCAAATCCGCGTGTTTCGGAGGGCTATACGGTTCGCAACCCGATGAGGCCCTGTTCCACGAGCTGGTTCACGGGTATCGCCATCTCAGGGGCATGAACAACCCGATCCCCACACATGAGAAGCTCTATGGATACTGGAACGAAGAGGAATGGCTGGCTATTCTGATCGCCAATATCTTTATTTCGGCCAAGAACGGCCACAACAAAAACCTGCGGAAGGACCATGCCAGTCACGAGGAACTGAAGGCCCCCTTGAACACGTCAGACGGTTTCTTGAGGGACTACAGCCAACTCAGGCTCGTGGAAAAATACGTTGGACAGGAACTGTGGTGGTTCGAGAAACTGAAGGGAATCAGTGCCCCGTACAATCCGATTGCCGAATTCATGCTTAACTTTCCGAAATACTCGCGGCGGTGACGTTGTTGGAATCGGGTTGAAATCGGGGACATTCCTCGAATTCGTGGCAATCTGCGGCAACTGGTTTTTTGGAAAAAAATCTCTGTACAGGACAAAAATTGTAACCCAATAAATCAGTGGTAAGCTGGTTGCCTGGCCGGCGCATGCCGGTGCTTCCACGGAGGCTACCATGCCGATCGACTACGACATGCCGCTCTGGCGACCGCCCTCCGAAGCCAACAGCTTCATCCTGCAAGCCACGCTGGGTTGCAGCTTCAACCGGTGCAGCTTCTGCTCGATGTACCGCACCAAGCAGTTCGCCGTCCGGCCGCTGGAACCGGTTCAGGCGGAAATCCGGGCGATGGCGCGGGCGTATCCCGGCGTGCGACGGGTCTTCCTCGCCGATGGCGACGCCCTGGCCGCGCCGACCGAGCATCTATTGGCGATCCTGGGATCCCTGTACGCCGCCTTTCCCCGCCTGGAGCGGATATCCAGCTACGCCCTGCCCGCCAATTTGCTGAAGAAATCGGTGGAGGAACTGACGCGACTGCGGGAAGCCGGCCTGACGCTGCTGTATTACGGCATCGAAACCGGCTCGGCGGACCTGCTCAAGCGCATCACCAAGGGCGCGACGCCGGACGCGATGGTCACCGGGCTGACCAAAGCGAAACAGGCCGGATTACAGGTTTCCGCGACGGTGATTCTCGGCCTCGGTGGGCAGGCGTACTGGCGGGGACACATCGACGCCACCGCCGATCTCATCAACCGGGTGGAACTGGATTACCTCTCCACCCTGCAACTGATGATCGATCCCACGATCCACGACGAATTTCACCGCAAGTTCCGCGAGCCATTCCAGGAACAGGACGACCACGCGCTGCTGGTGGAGCAGGCCCGGCTGATCGAGCGGTTGAATCCACCCACGCCGCTGGTGTTCCGCTCCAACCACGCCTCCAACGCCCTGGCGCTGGCCGGAACCCTGCCCCAGGATCGCGAGCGGCTGCTGGCGCAACTGCAACTGGCCTTGGCCGGCGCGGTGCGGCTGCGGCCCGAGTGGCTGCGCGGGTATTAACCACTTGCTGGCCAACCCCGTATTCCACCAGAGACCATTGGTGTTTACGGATTGTTGTACCTGAAACCGCATGCTGGAGCGTGCGATTTTGGAGGCTAGGGTCGGAATCGAACCGGCGTCCACGGCTTTGCAGGCCGCTGCATGACCACTCTGCCACCTAGCCCGGCGATGGATGGTTCCGGCCTGTCAGCGCCGGAAACACAAAAAAACCCCGATGGATCGAGGCTTGGGAATTGGAGCGGGAAACGAGACTCGAACTCGCGACCCCAACCTTGGCAAGGTTGTGCTCTACCAACTGAGCTATTCCCGCTGCGTGCAGACCGGTAATTCTAGCGTAAAAAATCAATCCGTCAAGCTTTAACCCCGCCCGCGCTGGAACGCCGGCCAGGCCGCCAGCAGATAATGCAGCATGGACCAGAGCGTCAGCGCTGCCGCGATCACCAGCAGTCCCAGTCCCACTTCAAGTGTCGGAAACCCGCCCAGCGGCTCCCGGTAGAGCAGCAGCAGTACGGCGATCATCTGGGCGGTGGTCTTCAGCTTGCCGACCATGGATACTGCTACGCGGCCGTGATCGCCGATCTGTGCCATCCACTCGCGCAGCGCAGAAATGGCGATCTCGCGGCCGATGATGATCACCGCCGCCACTGCCATCACCGGCGTGGGAATCGCCTGCACCAGCAGCACCAGCGCCGCCGCGACCATTAGCTTGTCCGCCACCGGATCTAAAAACGCACCGAAGGCCGAGGTCTGATTAAACCGTCGCGCCAGATAACCATCCAGCCAGTCGGTGAGTGCCGCCAGCCCAAACAGCGCCGCACACAGGGCGTTGGCGCCCAGGAACGGCAGAAAGAACACGCCCACGAATACCGGGATCAATGCGATACGCAGCAGGGTCAACAGGGTGGGCAGATTCAATTGCATGAGTTTGGCGAGTGATCAGGTTTCACCGTGCAAGGCGTCGTAAATCCGTTGCGCCAGCTCGGTGTTAATGCCTTCCACGCTGGCGATATCCTCGACGCCGGCCCGCGCGAGTTGCTTCAAGCCGCCAAATTGCCGGAGCAAAGCTTGCCGGCGTTTGGGGCCGATGCCGGGAATGCCTTCGAGAGCGGACGTCGCGCGGGTCTTGGCCCGGCGCTGGCGATGGCCGGTGATGGCAAAGCGATGGGCCTCATCGCGGATCTGCTGCACCAGATGCAGGGCGGCTGAATCAGCGGGCAGTATAAAGGGGCGGTTTTCCCCGGACAAGAACAGCGTTTCCAGCCCCGGCTTGCGCTCGGGTCCCTTGGCGATGCCGACCGCGGTTACCCCCGCCACTTGCAACTCTTCCAACACCTCGCGCGCCTGGGCCAACTGCCCCTTGCCACCGTCAACGAACAACACATCGGGCAGGCGGCCCTCTTCCTCCTGCAGCCAGGTATAACGCCGGGTCAGCGCCTGACGCAGGGCCGCGTAGTCATCCCCTGGCGCGATACTTTCGATATTGTAGCGGCGATAGTCGGTCTTGATCGGTCCTTCCGCGCCGAACACCACGCAGGCCGCGACCGTGGCCTCGCCGCCGGTGTGGCTGATGTCGAAACACTCCAGCCGGTTCGGGGTGTCCTCCAGCCCCAGCGCATCCCGTAGTGCCTCCAGCCGCTGACCCGTCCCGGCCTGACTGGACAGATGCGCCGCCAGAGCGTGTTCGGCATTGCGTCGGGCGAGGTCCAGCCAGCGGGCGCGCTCGCCACGCGGATGGGCGACGAGGGCGATGCGTCGGCCAGCGCGCTCCTGAAAAGCCTGAGTCAGGATCGTGGCATCCGCCAGTTCGTGGCTGACCAGGAGTTCGGCGGGAATCTCCTGGTCCAGATAGTGCTGGGCCAGAAAGGCGCCGAGCACGGCGCTGGGGCCTTCGTCCTCGGGCAGCCGCGGAAAGAATGCCTTGTTGCCCAGCAGCCGCCCACCGCGAAACACGAAAACCTGCACGCAGGCCGCGCCGCCGCGCGTGGTGGCAGCTACCACGTCGAGATCGCCACTTTCACCCTCGACATGTTGACGCTGCTGGATCTGGCGCAATTCCGCGATCTGGTCGCGATAGATCGCCGCCTCCTCAAAATGCAGCGCCACCGCCGCCGCTTCCATGCGCCGCGCCAGGTCATCGATCACCTGTTCGCTCCGGCCTTCCAAAAACAGGATGGCGTTGTCCAGGCAGCGCTGATAGCCCTCGCGGTCGATCAAACCGACGCAAGGCGCGGTGCAACGCTTGATCTGGTATTGCAGGCAGGGCCGGCTCCGGGCGCGGAAAAAGTTGTCCTCGCACGAACGTAGCTGGAACACTTTCTGGAGGAGGTTCAAAGTATCGTGGACGGCGTTGGCGTGGGGATACGGCCCGAAGTAACGGCCGGGCGCGCGTCTGGGACCGCGATACAGCGCCAGGCGGGGAAAATCGCCACCGGCCACGTGGAGGTAGGGATAACCCTTGTCATCGCGCAGCAAAATGTTGTAGCGCGGCTGGAGTTCCTTGATCAGCCGGCTTTCCAGGATCAGCGCCTCGGCCTCGGTATGGGTGATCGTGACCTCGATAGCCTGAATCTGGGCGACCAGACTGCGCGTCTTGGCGGAGGACTGGTTTTCCCGAAAGTAGCTCGACACCCGTCGCCGCAGATTGCGGGCCTTGCCGACGTAGAGCACCACACCGCGCTCGTCCAGCATCCGGTAGACACCGGGCAGGGTCACGAGAGTTTTGAGGAAGGACCGAGGCTCAAAAAGTGTTGTCATGCATCGGCGGGGGGACTACCCAAGTTTGTTAACCGGAACCTGAAACGCGGAACGCCGGCCTGGGCCGGCGTTCCGATTCAACCGGAGCGAATCCCTCAAAGGTTATCGCGCCGGATGTCGTATTTCTCCATCAACCGATACAGGGTCATGCGCGAGACGCTCAACTCCTGGGCGGCGCGGGCGATATTGAAGCGGGTACGCAGCAGCGTGGCCTGGATCACCTCGCGGTCGGCCGCCATCCGCGCCTCGTCCAGGGTGACGAAACCCCGCCCCAGCGAGCGCCGTTCCAACTCCAGGTCGGCAGGCGAAATGTAGGGGCCTTCGCTCAACAACACCGCGCGGCGCACCCGGTTCATCAGTTCGCGAACGTTGCCTGGCCAGTCATAGCGATTGATGACTTCCAGCGCATCCCGGTTGAAGCCTTTGGCGACCGTTTTAACCTCAGCGGAAAACTTGTTGAAGAAGTAGCGGGCCAGCAACTCCACGTCGCCTCGGCGCTCGCGCAGCGTGGGCGCCCGGAGATGCAGGACGTTAAGACGATAAAACAGATCTTCGCGGAACCGGCCCTCGCGTATCGCCTGCTCGATGTTGGCGTGAGTGGCGGCGATCACCCGGACGTTGGCAGGAATCGGTTTGGAGCCGCCGAGCCGCCGAATCTTTTTTTCTTCCAGGAAGCGCAGCAGGCTAGCTTGTGCTTCCAGCCCGAGACTGACGACCTCATCCAGGAACAGGGTCCCGCCAGTGGCCGCCTCGATGTGACCGATTCGGCGTTCGCCAGCGCCAGCGAACGCACCTTTCTCATGCCCAAACAGTTCGGACTGAATGAGATCGGCGTTCAACGCTTCGCAATTCACCACCATGAACGGCGCCGCCGCCCGGGAAGAGTTTTCATGAATCACTCGCGCCACGTGCTCCTTGCCGGTGCCGATCTCGCCAGTGATCAGAATGGGGACATCCACTTCAGCCGCTTTTTGAATACCCCGAAACAGGGTTTGCATAGCCGGGCTGTTGCCGATTAAACCATAATGGGCCTCGGCCTCGCGCTGTTGGCGCAGATGGGTTTCAGTCAGTTCAGCCATGCCGTAGGCATGTCCCAGCGTGACTACCAGACGTTGGACATCGATGGGCAGCGTATGATAATCGTAACACCATTCGGCGATCAGGTTGGACAGCGACTTGCGCTCCACGAAGGGCCGGGGCAACACAATGACCCACTGCATTTTCCGGCGGGACAGCATCAGGTCGATGATCCACTGGATAGACCGTTCCGGCTCGCAACTAAACAACAACGCCAAACCGACCCGGAACGATTGTTCGGTCAACAGGACTCGGGCCTGACTTGAGTCCTGAGCCAAGTAGACCTCCCAATCCGCAGCGGAGATTTTCTGGATGACTTCATCCTCGACAGGAGCGGTGCTTAAAATCAATAGCTTACGCATCGTTTTCTACCCACGGCCAATTTGCTTATCCGCCCAGGCTGCGAGGCCCCGCGGTTCCAGGAGTTACCGGTTGCATGTGAATGGTATGGACGCTCGCGCCTTGCAATCACCAGTGGCACCGGCCCTTCGATCAGCGAATCCCGATCCGACTATCGCTGTCTTGAATGACCTGCCATGTCGAACAGGAGACTTCCCTGATCACCAGTTTGCCGATAAATATGACATTTTTAATGATTGAACCATCGCTTTTGTCATCATTCAAAGCACGTTAAATTTCATACATGGCAAGCTTAAGAGTCATGCTATCAGAATAATAGCCGACTGTCACTATTCAACTACTATATGATCTGATTGTCTATAAGCACACGATTTGCCTAATTAAAGTTGAGATTTTGATGGACTACTATCTTTTACTGCGCGCGCTTCTGTTCCAACTGGGTCCCGAAACTGCTCACGACTGGACACAAATATTGCTGCGCCTGCCGGGCGCCAGCGGGCTGGCGCGCGTCGCCGCGCTCGGCATCCCCGATGCACCGCGCCGGGTCATGGGCATCGACTTCCCCAATCCGGTCGGCCTGGCGGCGGGTTTGGACAAGGACGGCGAGTGCATTCCCGTCTGGCGGGCGCTGGGGTTCGGGTTTGCTGAAGTCGGCACCGTCACACCCCGTCCCCAGCCTGGTAATCCCAAGCCGCGCATGTTCCGCCTGCCGCGCGCCGGGGCGCTGATCAACCGGATGGGTTTCAACAATCAGGGCGTGGACCGACTGGTGGAGCGGGTGCGCCGCGCTGGCGGCCAGGGCGTGCTGGGCATCAATATCGGCAAGAACGCCGACACGCCGGTCGAGCGCGCCGCCGGCGATTACCTGCTCGGTCTCCGCAAGGTCTATCCTTGGGCGAGTTATGTCGCGGTCAACATCTCCTCGCCCAACACGCCGGGTCTGCGTGACCTGCAATACGGCGCAACCCTGGACCGGCTGTTGGCAGCCCTCAAGACGGAGCAAGCCCGGCTGGCGGTCGAACACGGACGCTACGTGCCGCTGGCGATCAAAATCGCCCCCGATATCGCCGATACTGACCTGCCGACCGTGGGCCAGGCGCTGATCCGGCATGAACTGGACGCCGTCATCGCCACCAATACCACGTTTTCCCGCGCCGGCGTGGAGAACCTGCCGCATGCCCAGGAAGCTGGTGGACTCAGCGGTGCGCCGCTGATGGCCCGTTCCACCGCCGTCGTCAGGCAGTTGGGGGAGATTCTGGCGGGCAAGCTGCCGATCATCGCCGTGGGCGGCATCCTGAGCGGGGCCGACGCCGCCGCCAAGATCGCGGCCGGGGCCAGTCTGGTGCAGTTGTATACCGGTTTCATTTATCGTGGCCCGGAGTTGATCCGGGAAGCGGTCAAGGCGCTGCGTTGAATGCGGGGCGACGGGAACTTGTCGCCACCTCAGCCGACTCCAAATCCTTGGCTGTTCACTACTCGTCGGAGGATTCCATGATGCTGCGTGCGTTGCTGTTGCTGCTATTGAGCGGACTGGCGCCGGCCCTGGCCGCTATCGAAACCAAGGCCGTCGAATACCGACAGGGCGATACCCGGCTGGTCGGCTATCTGGCGTATCCCAAAGACGCCAAGGGACCGCTGCCGGGCGTGCTGGTCGTGCATGAATGGAAAGGGCTGGACGACTACGCCAAGCGTCGCGCCGAGCAGTTGGCGGAACTGGGTTACGTGGCGTTCGCCACCGACATTTACGGCGATGGCAAGGTCGCCGCCGACGCCAAGGAAGCCCGTGCGCTGTCCAGCATATACAAGAAGGATCGGGGGTTGTTGCGGGCGCGGGCCGCTGCCGGGCTGGCGACATTGAAAGCGCAGTCGGGGGTGGCAAGCGACCAGATCGCCGCTATCGGCTACTGTTTCGGCGGCACGGCCGTGCTGGAACTGGCGCGGAGCGGCGCCGATTTCGCTGGCGCAGTCAGTTTCCACGGCAGTCTCGATACACCCATGCCCCAGGACGCGAAAAACATCCGCACCAAGGTGCTGGTGCTACACGGAGCCGACGATCCCAACGTGCCGGCCGAGCAGGTGGCGGTATTCGAGCAGGAAATGCGCGCGGCCGCCGTGGACTGGCAGTTGATCGCCTATGGCGGCGCGGTGCATGGCTTCACCAATCCCGCCAACGGCGGGGACAACAGTAAGGGCGTCGCCTATAACGCCGCCGCCGATGCCCGTTCCTGGGCGGCGATGCGGCAGTTCTTCGCCGAGTTGTTCGCCAAACCCTGATGCAGCTTCTCGACCGCCGGCTCGCCGTCGCCCCGATGCTGGACTGGACCGACCGGCACTGTCGATATTTTCTTCGGTTGCTAAGCCGGCATGTGTTGCTCTACACCGAAATGGTTACCACCGGCGCGGTGTTGCACGGGGATTGCGAGCGGTTGCTGGCCCACGATCCGGCCGAGCATCCGCTGGCGCTGCAACTGGGCGGCAGCAATCCCGGCGAACTGGCCCGCTGCGCCCGTGTCGCCGCGGAATTCGGCTACGACGAAGTGAACCTGAACGTCGGCTGTCCCAGCGACCGGGTACAATCGGGCCGGTTCGGCGCCTGTTTGATGGCCGAGCCGGATTTGGTGGCCGACAGCGTGGCGGCGATGCAGGCGGCGGTGGCTCTGCCGGTCACGGTGAAAACCCGGATCGGTATCGACGACCGCGATTCCTACGAGGAACTGGTGGATTTCGTCGGGCGAGTCGCCGGCGGCGGTTGCGAGACGTTCATCGTCCATGCCCGCAAGGCTTGGCTCACGGGTCTCAGTCCGAAGGAAAACCGGGAGATTCCGCCGTTGCGTTACGACATTGTTTACCAGCTCAAGCAAGATTTTCCCAACCTGACGGTCATCCTCAACGGCGGACTTATCGATCTGGATCAGATCGAGGACGAATTGCGGCGCGTGGACGGCGTGATGATCGGTCGCGCCGCTTACGAAAACCCTTATCTGCTGGCCGACGTGGACCGGCGGTTTTTCGGTTCCAGCATGCCGCCGCCGAGCCGCTGTCAAGTGATCCAGGCTTTCCTGCCCTACGTCGAAACCCAATTGTGGCAGGGAACGCCCTTGCACTGCATGACCCGGCATATTCTCGGCCTGTTTCAGGGCATTCCCGGCGCGCGGGCCTGGCGGCGGCATCTCAGCGAGCACGCGCATCAGCGCGGCGCGGGCGTGAAGGTGCTGGAAGCGGCGTTGCGGCAGATCCCGGAAGCGGGGTGAGGCCTGCTTTATCCGGCAAGGCTGGCAACCCGAATCATCCAGACCCGCCCGCGCCACTTACCCTAAAATAGCCGGGTTATCTTTACACCCCGCGAGGGTGCGACTCCGCCGCCCCGCGCTACCCAGGATCATCTCGCCATGTATGAATTTCTGAAGTACGAAGTCCGCGATGCCATGGTTGCCAATCCGATCACCATCGATCCCCAAACGCCGTTGAAAGAGATCGAGGATCTGTTCGAGAACCACGACTTCAACGGCGTGCCGGTGGTGGACGAGCAGCGTCATCTGCTCGGCATCCTGACCAAGTTCGACTTGCTCAAGGCGTTCAGCCTGGGCATCCGCGCGATGGTTCCCCACTACGACGAGATTATGGAGCAGCCCGCCGAGGCGATCATGACCCGCGATCCGGTCAGTGTCGAGCCATTGCTGCCGCTTAGCCGACTGTTGCAAAAGTTGGTGGAGATGCGCACCAAGAGCCTGCCTGTGGTGGAAAATGGCGTCCTGGTCGGCATCGTCGCCCGCGAGGATGTGTTGAAGGCGCTGCGTCGGGCGACGATCAAACACGAAATCCCGGCTCACGAGGATTCGCCTTCATGACCACCTTGCTTTATACCCATTCAGCCTGTCTGGAGCACGACACCGGCTTTGGCCATCCGGAATGTCCGGGTCGGCTGACGGCGATTCTCAACGTCTTGCGGACTTCGCCGTTCGCCGCCCTGGAATGGCGGGATGTTCCGCAAGCCACGCTCGAACAACTGACTCGCATCCATCCCCAGGCCTATGTCGAGCACACCCTGGCCCGCGTGCCCAAGGAGGGCAACGTCGCCGTGGATGGCGACACCATTCTGTCGCCGCGATCGGGCGAGGCCGCGCTGCGCGGGGTGGGCGCGGTGTGTGCGGCGGTGGACGCCATCCTGAAGCGGGAAGCCAGCAACGCCTTTTGCGCCATCCGCCCGCCCGGCCATCACGCCGAGCCGAATCAGGCCATGGGGTTTTGTCTGTTCGCCAACGCCGCCATCGGCGCCGCCCACGCCCGCGCCATGCATGGCGTCGAGCGGGTAGCGATCATCGATTTCGACGTGCACCACGGCAACGGCACCCAGGCGGCGCTGGAACACGATCCGGCCTATCTCTACATTTCCACGCACCAGGCGTACACCTATCCCGGCACCGGCCGCCGTAATGATCGCGGGGTTGGCAACATGATCAACGTCCCACTGCTGGCCGGGAGCGGTTCAAGCGACCTGCGCCATGTTTGGCAGCACGAGATCGAACCGGCGCTACGGGATTTCCAGCCCGGATTGATCCTGATCTCGGCGGGCTTCGATGCGCATCACATGGACCCGCTGGCGGAATTGAATTTCAGCGAGGACGACTACGCCTGGCTGACCCAGCAAATTCTGGCGGTCGCGGCGAACTGCTGCGAGGGGCGGGTGGTGTCCATTTTGGAAGGGGGTTACAGCATACCGGCGCTGGCCGCCAGCGTGGCCGTGCATGTCAAGGCGCTGATGGAAGCGCCCCGCGCGGCGCAACGGTCGCTGATCAAGAACATCCTGCAACGCCAGAAGGCGAAAAGGAGCGCGGCGGGATCGTGAAGGAATCCAGGGGAGGGGGCTACTCGACTTCCAATTCCACCATTCGCAGGTCCGCGCCGCCGCGCACCCGCAAGCTATAGCCCCCGCACTGGGGGCAGGGCTCCTCGCGGTCGCGGATTTCCATGGTCGCGCCGCAGTCCAGGCAAACCGCCTGACCGGAGGGTTGGTCGATCTCCAGCACGGCGTTTTCAGCCAGCGTGCCTTGGGCCGCCACCACGAACCCGAAGCGCAACGCCTCGATCTCGACGCCGGCCAGCGCGCCCACCACCAGCCGAACCGTGCGCACCCGGCGGAACGGCTGGCGGCGATGCTGGTCCTCGATGACGCGAATCAGTTCCATGCACAGCGACAGTTCGTGCATGGCGCGGGATTTCAGGGCAACAGCACGGTGGAACCGGTCGTCCGGCGCGCTTCCAGATCGCGGTGTGCCTGAGCGGTTTCGGCCAGGAGGTAGGTCTGGCGGACTTCGATGTTCACGGCGCCGCTGCCGACCACCTCGAACAGTTCGGCGGCGCTGGCCAGCAAATCCGCCCGCTTGGCGGTATAGGTCATCAAGGTGGGCCGAGTCAGGAACAGCGAACCCTTGGCGGCCAGAATCCCCGGCTCGAACGATGGAACCGGCCCCGAGGCATTGCCGAAGCTGACCATCATCCCCATCGGCCGCAGGCAGTCCAGCGAACCCATGAAGGTATCCTTGCCGACGGAGTCGTAAACCACCGCCACGCCTTGGCCGCCGGTAATTTCGCGCACCCGCTCGACGAAATTCTCGCGGGTGTAGACGATGACGTGATGACAGCCGTGAGCGCGGGCCAGTTCGGCCTTCTCGTCGCTGCCGGCTGTGCCGATCACGGTTGCGTCCAGATGCCGCGCCCACTGGCAGGCGATCAACCCCACTCCGCCGGCGGCGGCATGCAGCAGGACGAAGTCGCCCGGTTGCACCCGGTAGGTGCGCCGCAGCAGGTATTGGGCGGTCATGCCTTGCAGCATCATCGCGGCGGCCGTGCGGTCGTCGATGGCGTTAGGTAACGCCACCACCCGGTCGGCGGGTATCAGCCGAACCTCGGCGTAAGCCCCGGCCGGCGGGCTGGCGTAGGCCACCCGATCACCGACCTTGAATTCGGTGACGCCCTCGCCGACCGCTTCCACCCGGCCCGCGCCTTCCATGCCCGGAATCCAGGGCAGCGATGGCAACGGATACAGGCCGGTGCGGTGATAAACGTCGATGTAATTGAGACCGACGGCGCCGTGCCGAACCCGAAGCTGGCCGGGACCGGGATCGCCAACCTCGACCTCCTCCCAGCGCAGCACTTCGGGACCGCCGTATTCATGGATGCGGATCGCTTTGGGCATAACCTGTCTCCTCGATCATGGCAATCTTAAGTAAGCGTGTCCACAGAGGACATTTTATCCGAGCCACCGCCGGGCGTTGCGGAACAGCCGCAGCCACGGCCCATCCTCGCCCCAGCCGTCGGGATGCCAGGAATATTGCACCGTGCGGAACAGCCGTTCCGGGTGCGGCATCAGGATGGTGAACCGGCCATCGCGGCTGCACAGCCCGGTGATGCCGCCCGGCGAGCCGTTGGGATTGGCCGGATAAGTCTCGGCGGGTGGCCCGCGGTGATCCACGAACCGCAACGTCACGAGTCCAGCCGCCAGCGCCGCGTCCGGTCCCTGTTCATCCCGGAATTCGGCGCGACCCTCGCCGTGCGCCACCGCGATGGGCAAGCGCGACCCTGCCATCCCGCGCAGGAACAGCGATGGCGACGGCAATACTTCCACCAGACTCAACCGGGCCTCGAATTGTTCCACCCGGTTGCGCACGAAACGCGGCCACAACTCGGTTCCGGCGATCAGTTCGTGCAAGTTGGACAACATCTGGCAACCGTTGCACACCCCCAGCCCGAAACTGTCGGGCCGCGCGAAAAAGGCGGCGAATTCGTCGCGGGCGCGGGGATTGAACAGAATGGATTTGGCCCAGCCTTCGCCCGCGCCCAGCACGTCGCCGTAGGAGAAGCCCCCGCAGGCGGCGATGCCGTGAAAATCGGCCAGCGAGACGCGCCTGCCGATGAGGTCGCTCATGTGGACGTCCACCGCCGCGAAACCGGCCCGGTCGAACGCCGCCGCCATTTCCACCTGGCCGTTGACGCCCTGCTCGCGCAGGATGGCGATCCGGGGTCGCGCACCGTCGGCGAGGAACGGCGCGGCGATGTCCTCGGCGGGATCGAACGTCAATCTGACATTCAACCCCGTATCGGCGGGATCACAAGCCGCCTCGAACGCCTCGCGGGCGCAGTCCGGGTGATCGCGCAACGCCTGCATCCGGTAGCTGGTTTCCGACCACAGCCGGCGCAGCTCGGCGCGAGAAGCAGCGAAGATTATCTCACCCGCATGGCGCAAAACCAGCCGATCCTCGCCGTTCGGCGAACCAATGACATGGCTGCACTCGCCCAGGCCGGCGGCGGCCAGGCGCGCCAGCACCGCGCGGCGATCCGTCGCCCGCACCTGGATCACCGCGCCCAGTTCCTCGGCGCACAGCCCTGTCAACGGACCTTCCCCGTCCAAGTCGTCGAGCAGCGCCGTCACGCCGCAACCGCCGGCGAACATCATTTCGGCCAGCGTCGCCAGCAGGCCGCCATCGGACCGGTCGTGATAGGCCAGCAGCCGGCCCGCCGCGCTGAGTTCCTGAATCGCGGCGAAAAGGGCTTTCAGGTCATCCGGCGAATCCACGTCGGGAACCGCATCGCCCCACCAGTTATAAACCTGCGCCAGCGCCGAGCCGCCCAGCCGATTTTTCCCGCGCCCGAGATCGATCAGAATCAGGTCGGTATCGCCCCGGTCGGTGCGCAGTCGCGGCGTCAGGGTTCGGCGCACGTCCTGCACCGGCGCGAAAGCGGAGACGATCAGCGATAACGGCGCGACCACGCTCTTGCACTCGCCGTCCGCCTCCCAGACGGTCTTCATCGACAGCGAATCCTTGCCGACCGGAATGGCGATGCCCAATGCCGGACACAGTTCCATCCCCACGGCCTTGACGGTATCGAACAGTCGCGCGTCCTCGTCCAGATGACCAGCAGCGGCCATCCAGTTGGCCGAGAGCTTCACGTCACCCAGTTGGTCGATTCGGGCGGCGGCGATATTGGTGAGCGCCTCGCCGATTGCCATCCGTCCCGAAGCCGGTGCATCCAACACCGCCAGCGGCGTTCTTTCCCCCATCGTCATCGCTTCGCCGGTGTGGACATCGAAGCTGGTGGCAGTGACCGCGACATCGCTGACCGGGACCTGCCACGGCCCGACCATCTGATCCCGGCACACCAGCCCGGTGACGGTGCGGTCGCCGATGGTGATGAGGAAACTTTTATCGGCCACCGCCGGGAAACGCAACACCCGCGCCACGGCGTCGGCGACCCTCACCTCCAACCCCTCTTCCACAAGCGGGACAAGGGAGCCGACGGTTTGGCGGGTCATGTTGCGCAGCATCTTCGGCGGCTTGCCGAACAGCACGCTCATCGGCAAATTCACCGGCTGGTTGTTGAACTGCCGATCGGTGACTGTCAATGCCGGTTCGCTGGTTGCAACGCCGATCACCGCGTAGGGGCAGCGTTCGCGCTCGCACAGCGCCTCGAACATCGCCAGCCCCTCGGCGGCGATGGCCAGCACATAGCGTTCTTGCGCCTCGTTGCACCAGACCTGCATCGGCGTCATGCCGGGATCGTCGTTGGGCACCTCGCGTAACTCGAAGCAACCGCCCCGGTCGGCGCCGTGGACGATTTCCGGCACGGCGTTGGACAGGCCGCCGGCACCCACGTCGTGAATCGAGAGAATGGGATTGTTCCCACCCAATGCCGTGCAGCGGTCGATGACTTCCTGGGCGCGACGCTGGATTTCCGGATTGCCGCGCTGCACCGAGGCGAAGTCCAGATCCGCGTGCGAGCTGCCCACCGCCATGCTGGAGGCCGCGCCGCCGCCCAGCCCGATCAGCATCGCCGGCCCGCCCAAGACGACAATCGCCGCGCCCGGCGGCAGTTCGGCCTTGTGGACATGCGCTTCGCGGATGTTGCCCAACCCGCCCGCGATCATGATCGGTTTGTGATAGCCGCGCCGCTGACCGTCGGGACCGTTCTGCTCGAACGCGCGGAAATAGCCGGCCAGAGTGGGGCGGCCGAATTCATTGTTGAAGGCCGCCGCGCCGATAGGGCCTTCCAGCATGATGTCCAACGCCGACGCGATGCGACCCGGTTTGCCGTAATCCCGTTCCCAGGGCTGGACGAAATCGGGAATCCGTAGATTGGACACCGAGAAGCCACACAGACCGGCTTTCGGTTTTGCGCCGCGGCCGGTCGCGCCCTCGTCGCGGATCTCGCCGCCGGAGCCCGTGGCCGCGCCGGGAAACGGCGAGATCGCGGTCGGGTGGTTATGGGTTTCCACCTTCATCAGGATGTGAACGTCTTCGGGGTGATGGCGATATTCACCATCCACCGGGTCGGGGAAAAAGCGCCCGGCGGGAAAGCCAGCCATTACCGCCGCATTATCGCTGTAGGCGGACAGCACATCGCCGGGATGGCGTTCGTGGGTATGGCGGATCATGGCGAACAGCGACCGGTCCTGCTTCACGCCATCGACGATCCAGTCGGCGTTGAAGATCTTGTGTCGGCAGTGCTCGGAATTGGCCTGCGCGAACATCATCAGTTCCACATCGGTCGGGTTGCGTTCCAGCCGGGTGAAGCTGTCCAGCAGGTAATCAATCTCGCCCTCCGACAGCGCCAGTCCCAGCGTGCGGTTGGCGGTCGTCAAGGCTTCCCGCCCACCGCCCAACACGTCCACGGTCATCAGCGGCGCGGGTTCGGCGCGGGCGAACAGCACGGCGGGATCGTCGTCCGCCGCCAGCACCACCTCGGTCATCCGGTCGTGCAGCAACGGTCGCAACACGGCCCAATCGTCGGCGGTTAACGGTAGTGTGGCTTCCAGGTAATACGCCACGCCGCGCTCGATGCGGCGAACGTGGTGGAGACCGCAGTTGTGGGCGATGTCGGTGGCCTTGGACGACCAGGGCGAAATCGTGCCGGGGCGGGGAATCACCAGGAAGGTCGGCTCGCTGGTGAGGTGCCGCTGCGTCGCGGTGGGGCCGTAGTGCAGCAACCGATCCAGCACCTCACGGTCATGCGTGGTCAGCGAACCGTCCACGAAATGTACGAATTCGGCGTGGACGTCGGTGACGGCCAAAACCCGCCGGCGCAGCGCGGCCAGCAACTTCTCCAACCGAAAGGGCGACAGGGCGGGGCTTCCACGGAAACGCAGCATCGCGAGGACTCTCTTGGGTCGGACGGGGAACGCGGATGATAGCAGCAATCGCTAATTGCAACCGGGCGGACGCGAGAGGCAAGCCGCAAGGGCATGTCAATCATGCTATCATTTTGATAGTTTTAGGTGATAGCAGAGGGCCTCACATGGCTAACTTTAGTTTGCGCGGCGTGGACGATGCAGCCACATCCCGGCTCAAGGTCGAGGCCAGTCGCCAAGGCATGAGCGTCAACGCTTTTCTACTGCGAATGATCCACCAGCAACTCGATTTGTCCGCACCCCGTGCGGTGCGGCGTGAGTATCACGATCTGGATCATTTGGCCGGCACTTGGAGCGCGGAGGAGGCCAACGGGTTTCTTAAAGCGGTAGCGGATTTCAACGCTATCGATCCGGAACTGTGGCCATGAATCCCATCCTGGTGGATACCAACGCCTATGTCGCCTTCAAGCGCGGCGACGCGGAAGCCGTTGCCATTCTGCGCACCGCCGATACGATTGGCGTCAGCACCGTGGTGCTGGGTGAATTGCTGAGTGGTTTCGCGCTCGGTGCCCGGGAAGCGGACAACCGCCGCGAATTAAACGAGTTTCTGGCCTCGCCGCGTGTGATGTTGTTGCCCATCACTGGGGATACTGCTGGTTTCTACGCCCACGTCTGTCGGCAATTCCGCCGCAAGGGCAAGCCGATTCCCACCAACGATCTCTGGATTGCCGCCACCGCCCTCCAGCGTGGTTTCGCGCTGTTCAGCCACGACCGGCATTTTGCAGAGATCGACGGCCTGTTGACCGGACAACAGTTGGTGGATTTTCTACCCTGAATCCATACGATCTGCAACAGACTTCGCATCACGGGAGTCTGGTCGCACGCAGCGATCTCGGGCAGTTTCAGTTTGAAGGGTGGGATGAGCATAGCGTTGAGTATGACCAATGGCACTATCGTTGGCAGCGTTTATCTCGATATTTATCAAGTGGTTGTAAAATGAGGACATGGCGCATCGGAAAAATAATATTCATTTAAATCAACTTGTTATGCTGACATGGCGCGATTGCCCTAGCGGAGAAAGTCTGGTTGTGTTCCTTCGCCCATACACCAGGATAGAATGAAAAAACTGTAACTATTTTAGGTTTTTTAACCATATATGAGATAAAATTTATGTTTTGCTGAACAAAAGTGAGAAGAATTCAGCTACAATTGGCACCTTGTTGAAAGTTGGAATGTAATCATTGCAAGGTTACTGACGACACACTCTGAATGTGGAAAGTCCAACTGTAGGGGCAAGTCCAAGTTCAATTTTAAGGGGCTCTGTAATGATGCAAACGTATAATGAAAATACAGATTTCGGAGTTACTACTAAATGTGAGGATTGCCTAAAGTCGGTAACAGAGGGAATAGAGGTATCTAACCCTATAAAAAACAGAAAAAATATTTACCTATTGCAGACGCATAATAGCCTTATTAGTTATTTTAATAAATATTTCGAAATTATTTCAGCCGATACTCCGGAAAGGTTATTGCAAACCTATCGGCTACGATACGAAGTATATTGTAAAGAGGGCCTAATTCCCGGATTTGACTCTGTAGATTACCCGGTTGGGTTGGAGTGTGATGAGTATGATGAACATTCGGTACATAGTTTGCTCATGCACAAGCCCAGTGGACTTATTGCTGGGACGGTCAGAATAATATTGCCTGATCAGGATAAGATAGATACAAAGTTCCCGCTTGAAAAATTTGCCGGCGACTCATTTTACACCGAGATTGAATCTCTTAAAGGCTTGTCTCGCAAACATCTTGGTGAGATTTCCAGGTTGATTCTTGCTCCGGGATTTCGGAGACGGCGAGGAGAGAATTGGCATTCACATGATAGTACAGATACTCCCATAGCTGACTATAATCGGAGCATTAATTTTGAAAGGCGAATATTCCCACTTCCTGTTCTTGGTCTGTTTGTTTCTGTCGTGCGGATGAGTATAGTGCATGGCTTAAAATATTGGTATGTCGGAATGGATCATAGACTAGAAAAACTTTGTCATAATTTAGGTATCAATTTTAGACCTATTAGTCCAATCTTAGACTATTACGGTCCTTGTCGAGGGTATCTGGGTTATATTCCAGATATCATGAAAAGCATTTATTGCACTAATATGTCACTGTGGGCTCTTTTGGCTAACGATGGCATGTTGATCCCGCGCCCTAATCAACTACCATGCCATAAATATCATTCTCTCTAGGACTTTTAAATATAATAATTTGGATACCTTTTAGAGAGTTTAATATATACACCCAGAAAAGAGTATTTTGGAACTTCCGTTTGCAATTAATAAGATTACCTTGGGAGGGTTATATGGTGATCCTATCTTGGAAAAGCATTCTGAAATGCCCAGGCAATACATGCCACCGTTCCTTGATATTTCATGAGGGGTAATTTTACAACCGACACAGGGGAGTTATAAGAAGAGATCTTTGGCGATCAGTTATTAGGAGAATAATTACGAGCACGCTAAGGAATCTACGATATTGGCTCGGTCTCTTTACTTGTTTCATAACCATTGCAATACCGGCCCAAGATTTACCCATGGTTGTCGTTAATCCGACGATCAATTCTAATCTTTTTCCTTCAAAAAATGCACTCGGTGCTATATTTGGAATGCGTCTGAGAAGATGGGAAGATGGCTCTCAGATCAAGGTTTTTGTTTTACCCGATCGACACCCCTTACATATAGCATTTTCGAAAAATATCCTTCATGTTTTTCCCTACCAATTGCGTAATGCTTGGGATCGTCTGGTTTTTTCTGGCACAGGAGAAGAACCCACCAGAGTGCTATCGGAGCAACAAATGCTTATAAGAGTCAGCTCCACGCCTGGGGCTATAGGCTATTTGAGTAGGTCTATGATCGATGAGACGGTCAAGGTTATTCCATTCAAGTAATCGGGTAGTAGCTGGAGCAATGGCTACCGCCTTGTTATGGCAAACTCCGGAAATCACCGGTGCCATGGAGTCATTCGATGACTTCCAAATTCATGGATTTTTAAGCCAAGGATATCTTTTGACCTCAGAAAATAAACTCTTTGGATCTAGCGATACTGGTGGTAGTTTCGACTACACGGAAGCTGGCTTAAATACCTCTTGGACGCCTAATTCCGATCTCCGGTTGGCAGCCCAAATTTTGTTCCGACGTGCTGGATCAGGACACGAGCATGATGTAGAACTGGATTTTGGTATATTAGATTATTCTTTTCTTTCGACAGCCACCTATCGGCTTGGGATGCGTCTTGGACGTTTCAAGGTTCCATATGGGTTTTATAATGATACTCGTGATGTGATATTTACTCGGCCTACAATACTGCTCCCTCAGTCGATTTATCCCGACCAAACCCGCGACTTATCTATATCCGCTGACGGTGGCCTCATTTATGGTGACTATCGTGATGCGTGGGGTAATCTCGCCTTGGAGTTTGGAGTGGGAATCCCTAGAGGCGAAACCTTGGATAGCGAACTTGCTGTTTTAGGAGGTGATTATCCAGGGAAAACTCATTCTAAGCTTTCCTATGTTGGCCGTCTTGGTTACGAGTTGTGGGACGGAAAACTGCGCATGGCTATTAGTTCCGCACGAGTGGATACCCGATACGATCCAGAATTCTTTTCATCCGACAATCTATTGGCTGGGAAGGATATTTTCAAGCCATTGGTTTTTTCTATGCAATACAACCAAGAAAAACTAAGTCTTACTACTGAGTATGCGATTCGTTCGGTTAAGGATACGGATTTTGGAGAGAAATTTGATAAAGATATTACTGGCGAAAGCTATTATTTGCAGGCTGAATACCGATTCGCTGACGATTGGGTAGCCATTATACGTTATGATACTCTTTATAACGACCGCAATGACAGGAATGGCAATAAATTCCAAACCGTGACAGGATATCCCGCCCATATTCAATTCGCCAAAGATTGGACTTTTGGGCTTCGGTACTATGTCAACCCATCTTTCCTTATTGCCACCGAGTACCATTATATTAATGGAACCGCTTGGCTACCGCTTCAGGATAATCCTGATTCTCGTGACTTGGACCAACGGTGGCACTTGTTTGCCCTTATGGCCGGTTTTCGCTTTTAAATCGAAAACGCACACGCCGATAATCTTGACACATACCAACAATATCAAACTATTAAACTTCCAGAAAAACCATCTGGTTTAAATTAAGCATGGAAGTTCGTGAGACCTGATAAATTCACCCTTATAGTAGTCAAGCGCACACATTCTCAATGGTTTTCTCATATTACTCCTAGTGAGTTGCAGCACCATCTCTGTGACTGTCAGCCCCACAGCAATAGTTTGACCAGCGATTACAGTAGGCGCTTCCATCGTTCCCTGGATTATCTTGTTCCAGATAATTTGATCTACATAGTCTGGGATAATCGGGCAAAGCCGTGTGATATCGATATGACTGAAGTTAATATCTTCAATCTCCAAATTTTCATCGATACCTAAATACGCTTCGTATGAATATGAGTCAGGGTAAAAGGCAAACATCGAGGCACCAAATCCGATGCATTGACTGACAAAAACTGGAATACCCTGTTTCCGGGCGGATCGGTGTAAAACGATCTCGAATTTTGGTGATTCATAATCTATCGCATCCAGGATTAGATCGCAGCCTTTTGTGAAATCATCAACATTTTTCAGCGTGATTCCTTCCTTAAAAAGATCCAGCCGAATATCGGGAGAAATATCTTGTACATTTTCCGCGATGACCCTGACTTTGGGCTTGCCAACTGTTGAGAATGCGGCGAAGAGCTGCCGGTTGGCGTTCGAGGTTTCAAAAACATCGAAGTCAGCCAGTTTGAGGTGGCCTACTCCCCAATAAGCCAGATCCATCGCCGCGTGCCCCCCAATAGCCCCACAGCCCGCAATGCCGATACAAGCAGTACGAAGTTTTTCTTGCTCATTTTCTGTCAGTATTCCAATGTTTGGTCGGATTCGTTCATAATAATTTGAGTTCCAATCCATATTCTCTAACCTTTTCACCAATAACGCAAGTGGCTGATCAAAATGAAAATTCCTGCTGGAAATGAGATCAATAGTCAATATAGTAATCGGCTATTCAGCTATCCCATAGCCATAGATAAACCACGAGATCTCATTATAAAACAGAGTATGATTAATTAAAACGACAGATCGTGAGCACTCTGTATTCTGAATATTTTAAGGTTCTTCGACGGTTTCTGTGGAGGTCGGGCGGATTGGAGGTTCACCCAAGGGAATTTTTAATTTTGATGCACTCTAATTGATTGATTTTATTACTTAGTATTAATTTTGGGTTACGAACACAGGGAGATGACCCTCAATTCCCACAAGAACCGTCAAAGAACCCATAAAAATACCTTCGTAAAAAAGCGTTTCCTTATAGCCAGACGTCTTCAACGAGGTTTTTCTTGGGCAATGAGGTACAGAAAATAAGCAGGTGGCTTTCCAATTCTTTTCTTCCAAGTCTTGGTTGACTTGACTCAAATAATCTCGAACTTCGTGGCTATACTATCCGATTATGATCTATATCGCCAGCAGTCAATTTTGAATTAGCTGTTATAAATCATGTGGTTAGCATAAAATATCTGTACTAAGCTCAATTGGATAGACTATATAAGACTGCTATACAATCTACAAATGAAGGGAATTCAGATGCCCTCTTTTTGATATACTTGCAGATGGGTAGCAAAAATACAACTAACCTTACTTCAACAAGCTGTGCCAGCACGGTGCTCTCTGATGCAATGTTGGCATAAATTATTGTTATTTAAGAATAATTGATAGGATAGAATCTTGACCTTTCCTGATGGTTCAGACTGTTCAAGGTATTGTAGCAAATGATCCAGCCGTTACTTCCCGACTTTTTTCTGAGTCTTAAGTGGAAGGCGCTGCTCCTGAGCAGCCTCGTCCTTGTGGTAGTGATCGGCGCGCTGGTGACTTTGAATTATTTCGAATGGCGCAACCAGTTCAGGCAGCGCGGCGTGGAATTGCAGAACCAGTATGCACAACAGGTCCAAGGCTTGCTAGATCAATCAGGCCAGCGGCTCCGACAGTGGAGTACGATGGTCGCTTCCCTGCTCAGCAGTGGGGCTACTTCCGGAAAGCAGCAAGAACAGCAAATGATCGCCAATTTTGAACGACTGGCGGCGATTCTGGAATTGGATATGGGGGTGGAAAATATCATGCTCGTTTCCTCGGACGGTCGGCGTCTGGCCACACACGGTCTGGATGCGAGCCACGATGGGCGGGCGGCCTTGGTGAATGCGATCAAGCGGGTTATAGCCACGGAGAGTCCAATCAGCCTTATCGATTGCCTCGATAACTGCCTGCAATACGCTATCGCTCCCGTTCTGGGCACTGGCGAGGTCTTGGTCTTGGGCATCTCCCTGGCGGATGTCGTACTCGACTTTCAGCAGATTTCCGGTACGGACTTGGGTCTGATCATCGGACGAACTGAAACCGGTCTCACGAACGGTGCTGGCGAACGCTGGCTTCAGCAGTGGAGCGCCCAAGTGGTGGCACTCAGTAATACCCAAGCCAACATGAGTATTCTGCGCGCTGCCGCAGAAAGGGAAACGCTGTCGGCTAGCGCCCGACAGGCGATCTATGTCAACGCCAATGGGCGCGAGTACGAGATTCGATTGTTGCCGCTGACCGGATTTGATGAGCGGGAGCAGACGTACTTGGTGATCATCGCGGACATCAGCAACGCGATGGCAAACATGCGTACCGCGCTCCGGCGCAACCTCTCCCTTGGAGTTGCCGGCCTGGTATTTTCGGAACTCCTGCTGTTGACGATCCTGTGGGCGCCCATGTCCCGGTTGTGGCGCGCCGCGGCCCATTTGCCCTGGTTGGCCAAAGGCGATTTCTCCAAAATCCGTGCGGCAATACCGCAAACGCGGGTCAGTCGTTTCCTCAAGGATGAAGTGGATGTGTTAAATGATACGGCTATCGCCTTGTCGTTCCAACTCGAAGCATTGAATCTCGAAGTGGCGAACCAGACAAGGAATCTCTCAGAACAAATGAGCGAGATCACCCATCAGCGAAACTTTGTCACTCACATGCTGGAAACCGCCCAAGCCATCATTCTGACTCAGGATCAGAATAATAAAGTGCTGATGGTCAATCCCTATGGACTAATGCTCATCGGCTATACCATGCCGGAACTGCACGGCCAGCCTTTCGTGAACTTATTGGCTCGGGAAACAGATATCGAGAGCACCCGGAGTTACTTGGCGGAGTTAGTTATTGGGGAGCGTGAACATGTCGAGGAAGAGTGCGACCTGCGTTCCAAACATCATGATACACTCAATATCGTCTGGCACCATTCCCGTCTCCGGGGTAATTCAGAAGATAAAGTAATGATCCTGTCGGTGGGCATGGACATCACAGCCAGAAAAAAAGCCGAGTTACAGTCCGCCTGGCTGGCGGACCATGACCCGCTAACCGGTCTCTACAACCGCCGCCGTTTCACCCAGGAATTAAACGAAGCAGTTGCGGCAGCCAAGCGGTATCGTCGCACGGGTGCATTGTTGTTTCTCGATCTGGATCAGTTCAAGTATATCAACGATACCAGCGGCCATCGTGCGGGTGATCGCCTGCTGCAGAGACTCGGCGAACGGCTCTCTTCCATCTTGCGTGAAGTCGACGTGATCGGCCGTTTGGGTGGCGACGAATTCGCGGTGATTCTCAATCAGGTGACGGCTGATGAAGCAATTCAAGTGACCAAAAAGATTCTTAATCAGCTTGGAGAGATCGAATTTTTAGTAGGCGAACGAAATTATAAATTGTCGGCGAGTATTGGTATTGCCTTATTTCCAGAGCATGGCGCCAATGTTGAGGATCTCCTGGCCCGAGCCGATCTGGCGATGTATCAAGTCAAGGAAAGCGGGCGCGGGGGATGGCATCTCCTGTCACGCGAAGACCAGAGTCAACAACGCATGAGTGAGCGCGTGTTTTGGAAACAAAAGGTAGAAGATGCACTAAGGAAAAATCGGTTCCTGTTATACGTTCAGCCAATCCTCAGAATTCGAGACCATACGATAGCTCATTATGAAGTTCTTCTCAGGATGCAGGGTGACGACGGAGAAATCATTGGGCCGGCTCAATTCATTGAGGTTGCGGAAAGATCAGGGCTTATTCATTTCATCGACCGCATGGTGATGTCCGAGACGATCCGATATCAAGCCTTGGCCAGAGAACAGGGTTTATCAATCACTTTTAGCATGAACCTGTCCGCCCATGCATTTAAAAATCCTGACTTGTTGAGCCTTCTTAAACAACTTTTAAAAGAAACTGGACTGAATCCACGAAGATTGGTATTTGAGATGACCGAAACGGCCGCACTTACTGACATAATAGCGGCCCGCCAGTTCATGGAGGCTATTAATGAAATCGGTTGCAGTTTTGCGCTCGATGATTTTGGAACAGGATTTTCCTCTTTCTATTACTTGAAAAATTTACCGTTCGAGTTCATCAAGATTGATGGATCATTTATCCAAAAACTAGGAACCAACACAGACGATCAAGTACTGGTCAAGGCCATCGGTGAAATCGCCAAGGCATTCGGCAGAAAGACGATTGCTGAATATGTGGAGGACGAAAAAGCATTTTCCTTGCTGACTGAATACGAGATCGATTACGCGCAGGGTTATTACATAGGGCGACCTGTCCCGATCACAACCCTGCTGGAAGTAAAATGAATCGCGAATAACCACCGCTTGCAGTTGGCTTGGCAGTGGGCTCGATCCGGGTTACCTTCGCTCGTGCCCATGCTACCCAGCCCTACACCATCGCGGTAACCTGCCTTAGCCCCGGCTGTCCTCGCCAATAACCATCGCAAGCGCCATAGGGCAACGCCGCGTTCAACGCCGGACCCGCTTCGACCGGATCGCGCTCTCCGCGCAGACAGGCGGCGAAGGTCTCGACCACGGTTTCAGTTCCCTCGGCCTGTGGGCTGACCCGCAACACATCGACCTTCAGTTCCCGCAATTCCGCCAGTTCTGGCAACAGGTTGCAGGTCTGGGCCGACTGGGTCTGAATGCCGTTGAGCGCCAGGAACGCCTGCCCCTCCCGGGTGCT
>JBDHRD010000005.1:0-42987 GCA_039807425.1 Candidatus Contendibacter sp.
GGCCACGTCGCGAAACCGCATCTCCGGCCGCACCGCCAGAGCCCGGTCGATGACTTGCAGCAAATTGTTGCTGTAGCAACCGGCGCCCGCCGAGACTGCCGAAACCAGATGATCATCCAGCAGCCGTTCAGCGGCTTCCGCCGGGGTATGGCCAGTCACGCAGCGATACAGCACGGCGCCCAGGGCATAGAGGTCGGTCCAGGTGCCATAGCGGTCGTTGCGGCTGGTATACTGCTCCGGCGGTGAGTATCCCGGCGTCACCAGGCTGGTCACGTTCTGACTATGGCGACCGATCGCCGCCCGGGCCGCGCCAAAATCGATCAGCATGACCCGGTGATCGCGGGACCGAACGTACAGATTGGCGGGCTTGATATCGCGATGCAGATAGCCCTGCTCGTGCACCGCCCGCAAGGCGGGTAGCACATCCTCCAGCAGTCCACGTACTGGTTCCTCGCCGAGGGTTCCGCTCTCGTCCAGAATCGTGCTCAGAGGCTCGCCTTCCTCGTATTCCATGACGATGTAGGCGGTGCCGTTGGCGCGGAAGTAGCGCTTGACCCGCACCACGCAGGGATGCTGGACCCGGGCCAGCACCCGCGCTTCATCCAGAAAACGCTCCAGACCCCACTCGTAATCCGAGATTTGCGTGCCGTCGGCGCAGGATAATCCCTGGGTATTGGCGTAGACCATCACCCCATCGGCATCGCGAAACGACCATTCGACCGGAAAGTACTCTTTGATGGCGACCCAGGCGTCCAAGTGCGTATCCAGCGCCTTGTAGGTCACGCCGAACCCGCCGGCTCCCAGGATGGCGTCGATGCGGTACTCGTCCAGCAGGTAGCCCGATGGCAAGGCATTGGTCCGGCGAGCGCCACTCTTGGAAGGAGTGGGCGGCTGGGTGATATTCGTACTCATGACGGCGAACCAGGGGTGGTGGGAAACGGACTGCTAGAAATCTGCGCTGTGGGGCGTACGCGGGAACGGTATCACATCCCGGACGTTGGCCATTCCGGTCACGTAGCTGACCGTGCGCTCGAAACCCAGCCCAAATCCGGCGTGCGGCACACTGCCGTAGCGGCGTAAATCCCGGTACCAATTATAAGTGTTTTTGTTCATACCCAGCGCATCCAGGCGCGCATCCAGCATGTCCAGCCGCTCCTCGCGCTGGCTGCCGCCGATGATTTCGCCGATGCCGGGCGCCAGCACGTCCATCGCCGCCACCGTGCGGCCATCGTCGTTCAGCCGCATGTAGAAGCTTTTGATCCCCTTGGGATAGTTCATCAATACCAGCGGCCGGCCGACATAGTCCTCGGCCAGATAGCGCTCGTGTTCGGATTGCAGGTCCATACCCCAGGCAATCGGAAACTCGAACGACCGGCTAGCCCGCTCCAGAATCCGAATCGCCTCTCCGTAATCCATGCGTTCGAACGGGGACGTTACTACCTGCTCCAACCGCTGGATGCAGGTTTGATCGATGCGCTGGGCGAAAAAGGCCATGTCGTCGGCGCGCTCCTCCAGCACCGCCTGGAAGATGAACTTCAGCAGCGCCTCGGCCAGATCGGCATTGGCGTGCAGATCGGCGAAGGCGGTTTCCGGCTCCACCATCCAGAACTCGGCCAGATGGCGGCTGGTGTTGGAGTTTTCAGCGCGAAAGGTCGGGCCAAAGGTATAAACCTTCGACAGGGCCAGACAGTAGGCCTCGGCGTTGAGCTGGCCGGAAACGGTCAGGAAGGTCTCGCGGCCAAAGAAGTCCTGGCTGAAATCAATCCCGCCGCTGGCGCGCGGCGGATTGACCAGGTCCAGCGTGCTGACCCGAAACAACGCACCGGCGCCCTCACAATCGCTGGCGGTGATGATGGGGGTATGAATCCAGAAATAGCCTCGATCGTGGAAGAAACGCTGGATCGCCTGGGCCAGGCAATGCCGCACCCGCGCCACCGCGCCGATGCTGTTGGTGCGCGGGCGCAGATGCGCCACCGACCGCAGGTACTCGAAGCTGTGTGGCTTGGGCGCGATGGGATAGGTTTCCGGGTCCTCGACCCCACCCACCACCTCGACCAATTCGGCCCGCAGTTCCACACTCTGGCCCTTGCCCGGGGAAGCCACCAGTTCGCCAGTGACACGAATTGCGCAACCAGCAGTCAGATGCGTCACCTCGCTGGCATAATTTGACAGTTCGACGGGCGCGATCACCTGCAAGGACTCAAAACACGAACCATCGTGGACTGCGATGAACGAAAGGCCGGCCTTGGAATCGCGGCGGGTGCGCACCCAGCCCTGGATGGTAGTCCGACCGCCGGGCGGGATTTGGCCACCCAGCACGGCGGCGATGGAGTGAACGGCCATAAAACGGTCTGCTTCTGGGGCCTTAAAGTGATTGACCGTATTTTTGCAAATAATGTGCCTTGGCCTGCCCGATCCAGTCCTCGCGGCGGATGCGGCCAGCGAACTTGATGACGGCCTCGATCCGCTCGATATCGGCGTCGTTCAGCGTCGCCAGATCCCGAAAACTGGTGACGCCACAGGCGCGCAGCTTCTTTTCCAGAGCTGGACCAATACCGCTGATCAGTTTGAGATCGTCGGGCGTTTCCGTAACCGGCAACGGTTCGGCAACGGCCAGCGGCGCGGGCGCCAGGGTTTCCACCGCGATCGGTGCCGCGGACGGTTCGAGGGCAATCGGTTCGACGACTGGAGTCGGTTCCACGGTCGCGACTGGTTCGGCGGTCGGCGCGGATTCCGCGCCAGCGCGATCCGGCTGAGCAAACCCGCTGCGGCGCAGGAGCGCGAAGTAGTCGTTCCACCACTGGTTCTGGGTTTGCACCCAGCGTTGCAACACTTCCTCCATCTGCCGCGCCCAGGCCGCCATCATTTCTGGCGTGCCCTTCTCGTGGGCGACCCGCCGCACCCATTCCTCCACCCAGGCAGCCTCCTGTTCCAGCGACCGCCGGACCGCCGCCTCCCAGCTCGCCAGATTTTTCAAATAGGTTTCCCGCCAGGCCTCGACACCCAGCGGCGGCGGCAATGGGATCGCCGAACAGAGGCTTTCCCACAGACGCTTCTGGGCGTCGGTCCAGTTTTTGAGAATATCTTCATTAATCCATGGCTTCACGATGCTACCCTCCACCCCTCGAACAATTATTCAACTATCAGCCTCGAGCCATCGCTCGAGCCGTGGATAGCGCTACCAGATACAATCTTAGGACTGTGCATTACTTAAAGCCAATCCAGTTGTTTAAACCGTTCCCAACCCCTGCGCGATCATCGCGTTCCACGACCCGCAACCGGCGCGATACCTTTACCTTTCCACCGGATTGGTATAATCCCCATCCCTGCCGCCACCGTGCGGCCAGTTTCCTCCACCTGTAACCGTCTGAGCATATTCATCATGGCGTTTTGGCAACGTCTGCGGGAAGACATTTATTCCGTATTCGACCGCGATCCAGCGGCGCGCAACGTCTTCGAGGTCCTCACCGCCTATCCCGGCATGCATGCTGTACTGTTCCACCGGATCAATCATGCCCTTTGGAACAGGGGCCTGAAGTGGCTGGCGCGGTTTCTGTCATCCACCGCTCGCTTTCTGACCGGGATCGAAATCCATCCGGGCGCTAAAATCGGCCGGCGGTTCTTCATCGATCACGGCATGGGCGTAGTCATCGGCGAAACCGCCGAGATCGGCGATGATTGCACGCTCTATCAGGGCGTCACCCTGGGGGGCACCAGTTGGAACAAGGGCAAGCGCCATCCTACTCTCGGCAACAACGTGGTGATCGGGGCCGGCGCGAAGGTATTGGGACCGTTCAAGGTCGGCGACAATGCCCGCATCGGTTCGAACTCGGTGGTCATCAAGGAAGTGCCGGCGAACGCCACGGTGGTCGGCGTGCCGGGTCGGGTGGTCGAGGCCGGCGGCGCGACCGACGACGTGCGTCGGGAGATCGCCCGCAAGCTGGGCTTCGACGCCTACGGCGCCACCCCCGACCTGCCCGATCCCGAGGCCCACGCCATCAACCAGATGCTGGATCACATCCACGCCCTGGACCAGGCTGTCCGTCAACTCTGTCAGACGCTGCGCGCCGCCGGCATCGAACCGGGCGAACCGCGCCTGCCGGAACTGAAAAGCTGCGTACTGCATTCGGCGGCCAGTCAGGAGGGTTGGGCCGAACCGGGCAGCCTCGGCGCGGCCATGACCGACCGGAAGACTGGTGCTTCGAACTGAGCGTGGCCATGTTGGAACTGAGCGTGGCGGCGCGCGAGCATTTCGAACATCCGCGCCATGTCGGCGCTCTCGATCCGGCCGCGCCCGACGTGGCGGCGGCCCTGGTGGGCGAGCCGGTCAGCGGAGCCATCCTGCAACTGCATCTGCGGGTGAACGCGACGGGGCTGGTCACCGCCGCCCGGTTCAAGGCCTATGGCTGCGGGTGGATGGTCGCCTGTGGCTCGCTGCTGACCGAATGGCTCGAAGGCCAAACGTTGACGGAAGCCAGGCGTTTCCGACATCACCTGCTGGCCGAGATCCTCGACGTACCGCCGGAGAAGCTTCACTGCGCCGTGCTAGCCGAAACCGCGCTCAAGGCGGCGTTGCGCGCCTACTTCGCGAAACCAACCTTGCCTGCCGCTATCCAATCCGATCATTCCTAACGCTTGCAGGAGAAATCTCTCATGATGATCACCCTGACCGAAACCGCCGCCGCCCGCGCCCGCGCCTTTCTGGCTAAAAAGGAACAGGCGCGGGGCCTGCGACTGGGCGTGCGCAATACTGGCTGCTCCGGCTACATGTATACCGTCGGACTGGCCGACACGATTGATCCTGACGACGAGGTGTTCGAATCGCAGGGCATCAAGGTCGTGGTCAGCGCTAAAAACCTGCCCTATCTGGATGGCATGGAAGTGGATTACGCCAAGCAGGGGCTAAACGAAGGTTTCCGCTTTCACAACCCCAAGGCCAAGGACCTGTGTGGCTGCGGAGAGAGTTTCAGCGTTTGAGAGGTGGTGCGAAAACCGGCTTAATGATTGTGGAAGCCCGCTTGCTGGCAATGATCCGCCAAAATTGCCGGCAACCGGGCTTTTATTCCATCAATTTTTTGATTTAAAAATATTTTTTAAAGTCTTTGAGAAACAAGGCCGTCGAAAAAGCTAATCCCACTCTCCGGCGATCACCCGCAACCCGGTGAAAATCAAATCCGGCTCCACCCGATATTCGCTTTGCAAATGGGGCAGCACCACCCCCGTAGCACCACCGGTCAACAGCCGCGCACCCGGACCGAAGCTGGCGGTCATCCGCTCGGTGATCCCGTCGATGGCCGAGGCCACTGCATACAACGCTCCGCCCCAGACGCCATCGCGGGTGCTTTGCCCGAACAGGCGTGCTTCCCCCGTTTCCGGCGGAATCTGTCGGGTTTCCCGATACAGCGCCTCGCGCATCAGCCGCATCCCCGGCACGATCACCCCCCCCAGGTGTCGGCCATCCGCCGCCAGCGCGTCGATCGTCACCGCCGTGCCACAATCCACGACATAACAGGTTTGTGGCCCGAGCAGCGCCCGCGCCGCGATCATCGCCACCCAGCGATCCGCACCCATGCGTTCCGGTTCGGCGTAGGAATTGCGGATACCACAAGCCGCTGCGGTCGAAACCACGAATTCCGCCTCGATGGCCCAGGTTTGCCGGATCCAGGCCGCCAGCACGGCGCGGACTTCGGGACCGGTCACGCTGACGATCACCACCCGCTCCGGACGCGGCAAATCCGTCCACATCCTGGCCGCCAGCTCCGCCCAGCTCTCCTCGCCATGCGCGGCTCGCCCGCGCGCCCCAAATTCGCCTCCCTCGCAACTCACCCACTTGATCCGGCTGTTGCCAACATCCGCTAGCAGGATCATGGCTCCAGCCTCAGGCTGATTTCGCCACCGAGGCAGGGCCGCAACCGCCCGTCGGCGGTCTCCAGCACCAGCGCGCCGGTCGCGTCCACCCCACGGGCGATGCCGGTCAGGGTGGCGTTGGGCAGCGTCAGATGCACTCGCCGCCCCATGATCTGATCGAAATTCGCCCATTCGGCGGCCAGATCGGCAAAGCCGCCTTGCTGGAACCGGGCGAAAGTTTCAATCAATTCGCTGATCAGCAGCGCGGCCAGCCAGTTGCGGGACAGATAGTCCACGCCCAGGATTTCCCGTAGATCCACCCAAGGCTGGTCGATTGCCACCGCCAAGGCCGGCAGCGCCACGTTCAAACCGACACCGGCCACCACGGTAAACGCACCGGGACCGCCGCCGGATTCCAGCAGGATGCCGCCCAGCTTGCGCTCCCGCCACCACACGTCGTTGGGCCATTTCAGGCCGACCTCCGCCACGCCAAAATTCCGCAGCGCGCGGGCCACGGCGATGCCGGTCGCCAGACTCAGGCCGCTCAACGCCGCTGCTGGCAAAGGGAAACGCCACAGCAGCGAACCGGCCAGACTGGCGGCGAACGGCGACAGCCAGGACCGCCCCAGCCGCCCCCGCCCGGCCTGCTGCTGTTCGGCCAGGCAGACCGACCCACTCGGCCACTCCTCGCCGACCCTGGCCAGCAGGTAATCGTTGGTGGAATCCAGCACTGGATATACCTCCAACTGGCCGAGCCAGGCGTGGGCGGTTTCGGTCAATCCAGCCAGAATGCGATCCCGATCCAGCAGTTCCAGCTCGATATTTGCGTCGTTCAAGGTCTCGACCTCGTTCCGGCGACAACAAAAACCGCCTTTCCCCTCGCGGAGAAAGGCGGTCTCGGTAATTTGAAGCTCGATTTAGAACAGGCTGCCCCACGGGACGACCGACAGAAAGCTGAGCCACGAGACGATGATCAGCCCCAGGATGATGACGAGCGGGAGGTTTTCAAAAGTAAACATTCGGGTTTCTCCGTGCGGTTTGTAATGGAAATGCTAAATGATTTCCTTCATTCGCTCAAGGATTTATCCTTTTCGACTTCGGCCCGATAGCGGGGGATGCGCGGATCGTCGTCGTCCATCAGGATGCGGTGGGCCGGCCCTTCCAGATCGTCGAACTGCCCGGTCCGCACCGCCCACAGAAACGCCCACAACGCTACACCGACGACCCCTAAAGCCATTGGGATCAACAGGTACAGAATCCGCATGACCCATCCCCTCCGTTGCTCACCATCGCCGCAGCCGCAGCGCATTGAGCACCACCAGCAGCGAACTGAACGACATGCCGATGGCCGACATCCAGGGCGTCAGCCAACCACCCGCCGCCAAGGGCAGGGCCAGTAGATTGTAACCAATCGCCCAGGCGAAATTCTCGCGCATGATCGTCAGGGTGCGCCGGGCCATGTCCACGCCGCCGACCAGGTGTTCGAGTTTTTCCGACAACAGAATCATGTCCGCCGAGGCATGGGCCAACTGCGTCCCGTTTCCCATCGCCAGCGACACTTGGGCCGCTGCCAGCACCGGCGCGTCGTTGACCCCGTCACCGACCATCGCCACCACCGCGCCCCGCCGTTGCAGTTCCCGCAACCGGTCCAGCTTATCCTGGGGCGACAGTCCGCCGGTCGCGGTGGCGATCCCGGCCTCGTGAGCGATGTGGGCCACGGCCTCGGGCCGGTCACCGCTGAGCAGTTCCACGGTCAGGCCACGGGTTTGCAGCGCCTGCACCGCCGCCGCCGCGCCGGGCCGCAGGGTATCGGTCAACCGGAACCAGGCCAGCAATCCGGTTTCGTCGCCCAGCGCCACCCAGGTGCTGGCGGCGTCGAAATCGTCGCGTTCGGTGGCGGGACTCTGGCTCAACGCGGCCACGAACTCCGGCCGCCCGACTCGATAGCAGCGCCCCTCGATCCAGCCTTCGATGCCGCTGCCCGGCGTGTTGCGCACCTCCATCGCCGCCGGAACCATCTCACCCGCTGCTTCCGCCAAGGCGCGACCGACTGGATGTTCGGAACCGCGTTCCAGCGCCGCCGCCAGCGCCAAACCGCGCCGCGCTTCCAGACCGCTGCTTGTTTCCACTGCTGCGACTTGCGGACGGCCAAAAGTCAGGGTGCCGGTCTTGTCGAAAATAATGTGCGTGGCTCGCGCCAGGGTTTCCAGCGCATGACCGCGCGTCGTCAACACCCCCAGCCGGGTCAGCGCGCCGGTGGCAGCCACGATGGCGGTTGGCGTGGCCAGCGATAGCGCGCAGGGACAGGTAACGACCAGCACCGATAAAGTGATGCGGAACGCGGTGTCGAAATCGCTCAGCGACCACCAGGCCACCAGCACTACTGCCGCCACCGCCAGCAACGCGGCGACGAACCCACCGGCGATGCGGTCGGCCAGCAGCGCCAAGCGCGGCTTCTCGCTCTGGGCGCGGTCCAGCAGGCGGGAGATCGCCGACAGCACGGTATCGGCGCCGACTTTTTCCACCCGCATCACCAGCGGGCTCTCGACGTTGACCGAACCGCCGATCAGCCCTTCGCCAAGTTGCCGGGGCAGCGGCAGGCTCTCGCCGGTCAACAGCGATTCATCTACGCTGCTCGCGCCCTCGATGATCCGCCCGTCGGCGGGAATGGTCGCGCCGGGCCGCACCAGCACCCGATCGCCGGACGCCAATTCCGCGATGGGCACGATCTCCTCCTCGTTCGCCGCGTTCAGCCGGGTGGCGGTCGCCGGCAGCATCCGCACCAGCGCCTCGGAGATTTGCGCGGCCCGGTGGCGGGCGGTCATCTCCAGGAACCGGCCGGTCAGCAGAAAGAAGACGAACATCGTCACCGAGTCGTAATAGATCTCGCCGCCGCCCTGTCCGGTGTACCAAACGCTGGCGATGAAGGCGGCGAGAATCGCCAGCGACACCGGGACATCCATGCCCAGTTGCCGGCGGCGCAGGTCGCGCCAGGCGGCGCGGTAAAACGATTGCGCGGAATAGGTCACGACCGGGACGGTCAGAATCAGGCAAATCCAGCGTAAAAACTCGCGGATCCAGTCCTCCATGCCCTGATAGTCGCCGACGTACAGGCCGACCGCCAGCATCATCACCTGCATCGAACCCAGCCCGGCCACCGCCAGCCGGCGCAAGGCCACGCTCCGCTCGCGCTTTTGCAAAGCTTCCTGGCGGTCGGGATCGAAGGGATGGGCGACGTAGCCGATGGCGCCGATGGCGGCCAGAATCTCGCTGAGCTTGATCTGGCGCTCGTCCCAGCGCAGTCGGGCGCGGTGGGTGGAGTAGTTCACCCGGAATTCCAGCACCCCCGGCAGGTAGTTGACATGGCGCTCGTTGAGCCAGACGCAGGCGGCGCAGACGATACCTTCCAGAATCAGCGCGGCTTCACGGACGTGTTCGCCCTCGGCCCGGACGAAGCTTTTCTGCAAATCCGGCCGGTCGTACAACGCCAGTCCTCGGAGTGGTTCCGGGATCAGGTCCTCCGGCCGGCGTGAGGGTGCGGTGCGATGGCGGTAGAAATCGGTGAGCCCGGCGGCGACGATGGCTTCGGCCACTGCTTCGCAACCATGGCAACACATCGGCTGGCGCTGGCCGTCGACCAGCGCCGCGTAATGTGTTCCCGCCGGAACCGGCAGACCACAGTGGAAGCAGGCGCTTTCAGCAGGGGCCGGGACGGTGGATGCGAGGGATTCGGCGGAGGCGGACATCGATACCGGTTACCGGCCCGCGACCTGGGTATTGGCGCTGATCTCGTGCGACTCGTCGCCCTGGCGGACTGCCAGCACCAGATTCCACGCGCCGGGGGCGGGCAGGGTCAACGTCGCCTCATACACCCCCGGCTCCCGCTCGGCCAGCTCGAACGCGACATCCAGCGTACTCGTCGATGGTCGGAGAAAGCGCCCAGTCACGGTCGCGTCGGTCAACGGTTCGCCGGCGCGGGTTCGCGCCACCACCCGGAATACCGCCGGCTCACCCGCCACCGGCTCCGCCAGCCAACCCTTCTGGATTTGCCAGCCGCGCTGGCGCTGGCGCTCGACCTGTTGCAAGTACTGGTTATACAACGCTTCCTTCTTGTGGAAATCGTGCGAGATCACGCCGGGGAACATCGAGGTGACGCTGCGCTTGCTGTCCGCTTCCGGCAACAGCCAGCGGAATAGCGTGGGGCTCAGGCCGTGTTCGGCCACCGCGATGAACACCGCGCCCAGCACCACCACCACGATGAAGAATCCCCCGATCAGCGCCGGCCCCCAGTGCAATCCCCGTCCGCCGGCGCGAGCACCGAGCAGCATCCCGCAGGCCAGCGACGCCAGCAGGTAGACCGCCAGCGACAGGGCGAACACGTCGCCGCCGGGCCAGCGCAGAATGGCATACGGCACGTACAAACCGAGGGTGATCAAGGCGACTGTGGCGGCGGCCTGCTTCGCGCTCAGGCGCGCGAAGCGGATCAACCCCAGATTGGCGAGGAGGATCGCACCGATGCCGAGCGCGAGGCCGAGCAGCAAGTCGGTCATCGACCGCCTTCCGGCACGTAAAACGGCACTTCCCGGCGGATCGGCTCGGCCGTCGCGCCCGCCAGGGCCTCGATCACGAACGTCACTTTGTCGCCGGTGGCTTTGCCTTCCTCGACTGGCGGAATCCGTACCCGCGCCAACAGCTTGATCCGCTCCTGTGGCGTCAGCTCAATCCGCTCCATGCCGTCCATGTCCAGGGTCGCGCCCGGCAGGCCCTCGATCCAAATGCCGACCGTCATCGGCGCGGTCAGCTTGTTGTTCAGCTTGACCTCGTAAGTATTGCGAATGCCGCCATCCGCTAACTGGGTATACAGCGGCTGGCGAATCTGTTCGACCGTGCCGGTGTAGGGCGAGCGGGTCAGCACGCTCCAGATCAGGATCGCCGTCGCGGCGGTCAGGATCACGCCGTAGCCGATGGTTTTCGGCTTGAGCAGCGTGGTCTTGCGGCCATTCAGCGCATTTTCGGAGGTGTAGCGGATCAGGCCGCGCGGCCATTTCTGGTTGTCCATGATGGCGTCGCAGGCGTCGATGCACAGCGCGCAGGAAATGCACTGGTATTGCAAACCGTTGCGGATGTCGATGCCGACCGGGCAGACCTGCACGCAATAGCCGCAGTCGATGCAATCGCCCACGCCCTGCTTCTGCCGCTCCTCGTAGGTCTTCAGGCCCTTACCCAGCTTGGCCCGACCCTTGCCGCCCTCGCCGCGCTGCTGGTCATAGGAAATGATCAGGGTGTCGTGGTCGAACATGGCGCTTTGAAAGCGCGCGTAGGGACACATGTAGACGCAGACCTGCTCGCGCGCCAGTCCGGCCATGACGAAGGTGGTGGTGGTCAGGAAGAAGGTGGTGAAATAGGCCGCGTAGGGTGCCTGGCCGGTCAACAGTTCCACGATCAGGGTCGGCGCGTCCACCCAGTAGGCAGTGAAAGTGAACCCGGTCCACAGCGCCACCAGCAGCCACAAGCCGTAGGTTCCCCCCCTCTTGATCAGCTTCTCGCGGCTCCACGGCGCCTTGTCCAGCCGCATCCGCGCCGGGCGCTCGCCCTGCACCCAGTGTTCGATCATCATATACAGATCGGTCCACAGGGTTTGGAAACAGAAATAGCCGCACCAGACTCGCCCGGCCAGGCCGGTGACGAAAAACAGCAGGATAGCGAAGATGATCAGCACGCCCGCCAACCAGAAAATGTCCTGCACCTGGATGGTCAGGCCGAAAATGTAGAAATGCCGGCCTGGCAGATCGTACAGCACCGCCTGGTCGGGCGCGTTGGGCCGATCCCAGCGCAGCCAGGGCAGCAGGAAGTACACCACGTAAGCCAGGGCCATGACCCCGGTTTTGAGCGTGCGGAAGCGGCCCTTGACCGAACGGGGATAGATGGGAATACGCTTTTGATAAAGATGAACGTTATTTTCGGACATGATCCACCCGATGAGCGTGAAACGGCGCGAACAGTCCTGTTGACCGCTTCGGGAAACCGGCGTCATTGCGATCCGTCAACCAGATGCGCCGCCGGGACTCGGGAAAAATCGAGAAGGTGGTTGAAACACCCGGTCGAGGTTCAAAAACACTTCACCCCCCGGGCGGGGGGTGAGAGCGGGAGCCGGTCGTCGCCGACCGGCGTGATTACTGACTACTTGGCGCCGCCCAACTGATGGACGTAGACCGCCAGCAGTTTGATGTCATCGTCGTTCAAGCGCCCCTTCCAGGCCGGCATGATGCGGGTGTTGTTCACGCCGCTGGCGATGAAAGCCTTGACCACGGCTTTCCTGTCCTGAAGGGTTTTCTGCGCCGGCGCGTCGGCGATGGCCCAGATCTTGTCGGTCAGATTGGCCGCGCCTTGCGACGGAACGCCTTTGGCGTCGGCGCCGTGGCAGTAGTAGCAGCCGCCGATCTGGCCCTGGAAGATTTCCTTGCCGCGTTCGGAGGCCTCGCTGGGCTTGGCCTCGTTCGACAGGGTCAACACGTACTCGGCCACGTCGTCCAGTTGCTCCGGTTTCAACACCGCGCCGAAGGCCGGCATGTAGCCCTTGCGGCCTTGCACCAGGGTCTCGTGAATCTGGTCCATGGAGCCACCCCACAGCCAGTCGTTGTCGGTCAGGTTGGGATACAGGCCGACCACGCCCTGGCCGCCGCGACCATGACAGGCGGCGCAGTTGTCGCCGAACAGGCCCTTGCCGACCGAGCGCACGAACTCCATCATCTTGGGATCCTTGACGATCTGGTCGTAACTGGCCGCTTTCACCTTGGCCAGCATGGCCCTGCGCTGCTCGTTGTTGGCCGCTTCGCTCAAATCCGCCGCCAGCAGGGAGCGGGTGTTCCAGCGAAATTCCTGTTCCTTGACCTGGTTGGTTTGCTTGTCGGTGATCGTGTAATCCACCGTCTTAAAGCCCTTGAGCCAGCTCCCTCCGACCGGCCAGGAGGGATAAATGATCCAATACAGCACCGAGAACAACACGGTGCCGTAAAAACACCACAGCCACCAGCGCGGCAGTGGATTGCTGTACTCCTGCAAATCGCCATCCCAGACGTGGCCGGTGGTCTGCACCGCACCAGGTTTTTGTTGTGCATTCTGTGTAGGGTCGCTCATTGTCCATCACCTTGCGGGATTGGTTTTTTTTCAATCCGCGCCCGCCGATCGTCGCGGGCGAAACCATGAAGTTCAGGCTGCCGAGACTCTTCCTCATCGAAGGGCATGTATTTGTAGGATTCCAGCCGTTTGGCGCGGTTTTTTCCGGTAAACACGTAAATCAGGATGCCGCAAAAGGCGCCGAAGAACAGCACCAGCGCCAACGGCTTGGAATGCTCCATCGAGGTGAACCACAGCAACCAGTCGAACATGGGGCGGAAACTCCATCCGGTCTCCCCGCGCGGGAAGACCGGGTTCGGATCGTTAGCGGAACTTGGCGAACGCGTCGTCGTTGTACTTGCTGAAGTCCACCATGGTTCCCAACGACTGCAAGTAAGCGACCAGCGCTTCCATCTCGGTGACCTGGCCGGCGATACCGTCGAAGTTCTTGTCGCGGGCCTCCTTCAGCAGATTGGCCTCGGCCTGACTGATGTCGAGTTGATCGGCGACGGCCTGGCCGAACTTTTTGACGTTGGCGTCATATTCCGCCTGGGTCAAGGAATACGGCACGCCGGTCGCTCGCAGGGCGCGCATCCGGTCGGCCACGTCCGAGTAGTCCAGCTTGGTGGTCAGCAGCCACGGATAGTTGGGCATGATGGACTGCGGCACTACCGAGCGCGGTGCGATCAGGTGCTGGACGTGCCACTGGTTGGAGTACTTGCTTCCCAGCCGCGCCAGATCGGGACCGGTGCGCTTGGAGCCCCACTGAAAGGGGTGGTCGTACTGCGATTCCGCCGCCAGGGAATAGTGACCGTAGCGCAGCCACTCGTCGCGGAACGGGCGGATCTGCTGGGAATGGCACAGGTAGCAACCCTCGCGGATGTAGATGTCGCGGCCGCGCAGTTCCAGCGGGGTGTTGGGCCGCACGCCCTCCACCTTTTCGATCGTGTCGTTGATGTAGAACAACGGGACGATTTCCACCAGGCCGCCGATGCTGATCACGACCAGGATCAGCAGGAGCATGAGGCCGGAGTTGGTTTCGATATGTTCGTGTCGCATGACTGTTAGTCTCCAGGACGCCGTTCGCTCAGTTCTTCGCCAGCGCGGTCGCCAACCGGGTTTCCTCGTCCACGGCCGGGACGCGGCCCGCCGTCCGCAGGGTCATCACCATGTTATACACCATGACCAGCACGCCGAGGACGAAGAACGCGCCGCCCAGCGCGCGCCAGACATACGGCGTGTGCATGAACTCGACGGTTTCGATGAAGGTGTAGGCCAGGTTGCCGTAATCGTCGAAGCTGCGCAACATCAAACCCTGGCCGATGCCGGCGACCCACAGCGAGGTGATGTACAGCACGATGCCGATGGTGGCGAGCCAGAAGTGGGTATAAATCAACTTCTCGCTATACATCCTGGTGTCCCACAGCCGCGGAATCAGATGATAGAAAGAGCCGAAGCTGACCAGCGCTACCCAGCCCAACGCGCCGGAGTGCACGTGGCCGACGGTCCAGTCGGTGTAGTGCGACAGGGCGTTGACGCTCTTGAGCGACATCAGCGGGCCTTCGAAGGTAGACATGCCGTAGAACGACAGCGAGGTGATCAGAAACAGCATGACGGGATCCGAGCGCAGTTTGTCCCAGGCGCCGGACAGAGTCATGATGCCGTTGATCATGCCGCCCCAGGAGGGCATCAGCAGGATGACCGAGAAAGTCGCGGCCAGGGTGGAGACCCAGTCGGGCAGCGAGGTCCAGTGCAGGTGATGGCCGCCGGCCCACATGTACAGGAAGATCAGCGCCCAGAAGTGGATGATGGACAGCCGGTAGGAATAGACCGGCCGGCCGGCCTGCTTGGGCACGAAGTAGTACATCATGCCGAGGAAGGCGGCGGTCAGGAAGAAGCCCACCGCGTTGTGGCCGTACCACCATTGGGTCATGGCGTCCTGCACGCCGGAGAACAGGCTGTAGGACTTGGTCAGGCTGATCGGCACCGCCAGGTTGTTGAAGATGTGCAGCAGGGCGACTGCGAGAATGAAGGCCAGATAGAACCAGTTCGCCACGTAGATGTGCGGCTGGCTGCGGCGGCGGATGGTCTCGATGTAGACCGCGAAATAGGACACCCACACCAGAGTGATGGCGATGTCCAGCGGCCACTCGAACTCGGCGTATTCGCGGCTCTGGGTGATGCCCGACATGTAGGTCAGCGCGCCCAGCGCCACGCCGCCGGTCCAGCCCCAGAAGGTGAACTCGGCCAGCCAGGGGAAGGCCAGCCGGGCCTGGCAGGTGCGTTGCACTACGTAGTAGGAGGTGGCGAACAGGGCGCTGCCGCCGAAGCCAAAGATCACCAGAGTGGTGTGGACCGGGCGCAGCCGCCCGAAGGTCAGTTGGGGAATGTCGTAATTGAGAAACGGCCAGGCCAGTTCGCTGGCGATGTAGACGCCGACGGACATGCCGAGCACCGCCCAGACCATCGCCATGATGGTGAACTTGCGGACGATGTCGTAATTGTACTGCTCGGCTGGCAACGCTGAGCTTTGGGCCATATCCAAGCCTCCTTAGCAAGCCATGGAGTTGGGGGTTTTTCTAGCGTTTTTCGATGCTTGTGGTTTGAATGGAAAAACGCGCCGGATGGGTTTGAATGACGCGCCATTCTACTAATATTCACCGGGTTTCCTCAATCAGCATTCACTAATATTGCAAAAAATGAGAGTCCACCAGGGAACTTTCAGCTTGGACCTCAAGATAGGGCAGACGGGGAGCGGCAGCCCGCCCGGAATGGGTTTTGGCCCTTTACAAGTCGCGCCGGCGCAGTTGCGACAGCGGAAAGGTCGCCGGGCCGCTGGTCCGTGGACGAGATTGACTCGGCAACGGCCCCCAGGCGTGGCCATACACCACCTCGCAAGTGACGGGCAGCAGGCCATCGGCGCGACGCCGTTGCTCGTAGGCGGTGCGCATGGCTTCCAATCGGCCCTTGCCGGTCAGGCCGCGCGGGCGACCGAACGTCACGTTACCCGCGCCGACCGCCTTGAGATCACGCATCAGCCGATCCACGTCCGGGTAGGTCAGCGTCAACCGCTCCACGTCCATCACCGGTTCGGCCAGCCCCGCCCGCAGCAGGGCGTCGCCGATGTCGTGCAGGTCGAAGAAGGCGTTGACGTGGTTGTAACTGTCGGCCGCCGCCCAGCCGCGCCGCAACTCGCTCAGCGTGTCCGGCCCCACCGTGGTGAAGAACAGCGCCCCGCCCGGCTTGAGCACCCGCCGAAATTCGGTGAAGACCCGATCCAGGTCCAATACCCAGGGCAGGGCCAGGTTGGAGAAAATCAGATCGCAACTGGCCGCTGATAATGGCAACGCTTCCAGTTCGGCGACCGCGCCATGCAGGGTGCGCAGCCACGGGGCGCGCTTGCGGGCGAGCGCCACCATCGCCGGCGACAACTCCAGGCCAATCACCCGCGCCTTGCGGTATTTTTTCAGCAGCGCCCCCGTGATTTGGCCGACGCCACAGCCAACATCGAGGATCGTTTCTGGCCGCAGTTTGATCAGATCAAGCCGCTCCAACAGGCGCTGGCCCACTTCGCGATGCAGGAACGCCGCCCGGTCGTGGCTGGCGGCGGCTCGCTCGAACGCGCGCCGCAATAGCTTTCGATCCAACTCGAACGGTAATCCGCAGCCATCGTCACGCATCGAGAAACGCCCGCAGTTCCGCTACGAAAGCGGGCAGGTGGGAGAAAAACGGTGCGTGGCCGGCGCGGGGAAAAACGTGCAGCCGGGCGTTCGGCAACCGATCGCGCATGGCTTCTCCCGCCGTCGCTGGCGTCAACTGGTCGCGCCGACCCATCAGCAATAGCGTCGGGCAGGCGATGCGCGGCAGGTCGGCGCGCAGGTCGGCGGTTTCCAGAATCACCAGCCCGTCCTCCAGCGCCGTCACGTCCGGCTCCCCGTGCTGGAACAGCATCGCCTTGAACTGGCGCAACTGGGCGCTGGCGTGTTCGCTGCCGTGGACTTCGAGGGCGATGAAACGCTTGAGCACGGCGCGATAGTCCTGGCGCAGTTCCCGCGCGAAGCCGTGCAAGACCGCCAACGCGACGCCGTGTGGCCAGCCAGGGCGCTGGACGAAACAGGGGGTGCTGTTGACCAGCACCAGCTGGCTCACCCGTTCTGGCGCGGTGAGCGCGACCTGCTGGGCCACCAATCCGCCCAGCGACCAGCCGACCCAGGCCGCCTGGGGCGGCGCGACAGCCAGCACCGCCGCACCCAATTCGTCCAGGGTATGACCCGATCCCGCCGCACGGCTGTAGCCATGACCCGGCAGGTCGAGAATCGTGACCCGGTGATGGTCGAGCAGAGCTTCGACCACGTCTTCCCAGACGCCCGAGTGCATGCCCCAGCCGTGCAGTAACACGATGTCCGGCCCGGAACCGAGGGTGTGAGTGTAGGGCAGATCGGTCATTGGCCTCTCTCGCCGGGTGCGTCCAGCCATTGCCTGATCTGTTCGTACACCCGGGGTTCGTTCAGCAGGGCCATGTGGCCCAGACCGCCCAGGCGAACCGCATCCACGTCATCCGCCAGTTCGGGCGGTGTGGCGCTGCGGAGGGTGACCAGGCCATCACCCAGGATATGACCCAGCGGATGATCGGGATCTTCGGTCAGGTTGGCGCCGATGAAGCGGTAGGCCACGCCGGACGCCGTCGCCGCGGCCCGAGTGCGTTCCTCCTGCGCGCGCAACCCATCGCGCAGATCTTTCACGCCCACGCTGCGAGCGGCGGCGATTTTACCCAGCGGCGCGGTCACCTTGGAAAGATGCAGGGCGGCAGTGACCACATGGCACAGTTTCGCCAGCGGAGCGCCACGGTGCGGCGAACCCAGACCAATCACCATGCGGGTCGGTTGCAACCAGGGCAGATTTTCGGCGGCGGCGTAATCGCAGGCGCCTCGCGCCACCAGCCCGCCCATGCTGTGACCGATCAGCACCAATTCTCGCACGGGCCGCGGCCAGGCGACGAGGAGGTCGCCCAACAGTCGGGCGAGTTGGCGGCCGTTATCGGCAATCGACAGGCCGGTGTTATAGCGTAGGTAGAGCGGGGCGTAGCCCAGATCGGCCTGTAACCGCGCGCCGTAGGGCGGGCTGGGCGAATCCCCGGCGGTTTTGGCGGCCAGTTCCCAGCTATGCTCGTCGCAGCCCAGTCCATGGATGAACACGCACAGGCGGTCACGGGAATCGGGGAAGTGGACGCGCAGGCTGGCGGTCGTGAGCGGAATCAGATGACTGGCGGCGCAGAAACCCATGGTGATGGCGAGCGGGTTGGCGCTGCTGGCCAGGTGATCGCCCACGGCGGCGTTGAGCGCGCTGCGCAAACCGACGGCCAAACGACTGGGCGGCGTGGCCAAGGCGGATGTGTTGGCGGCAGTGTGCTGCTCGAGCAGAGTGGCGGCTTCGAGCAAGCCGCCACCACTCTGGCGAATGGCGGCGTAGACTCCATCGGTTATCGCGTCGTGTGCGTCCTTCGCCAGTCGCGCCGGCCCCGCCAGGCCCGGTATCCACTGTTGCGCCTGAAAAGACAGGTCGGCGATGGCACGATGCATTTCCTGGATGCGCCGAGTTGTTTCCTGAAAGCCTATCTTCAGCGCGGCGAAATAGCCACTGGCTGGCGGGGAAGCTCCGGCAGGATTGGCCGGGTCTGACGATGGAGGGTGTGGCATGGGCTGTTCCTGGGTTCGGTTACCATGAATACTGCAAAAATAGTCTTAGCTCACCATGAGTGGTCACAAATGGTACCCATCACGGAAAAATTTACAGAAGGAAATCAGTTTCAATCCCCATTTTCATAGCCCCAGTTCTCCCCACAACCGATCCACCCGCCGCTTCACCTCCGCGCTCATCGCTAGCGGTCGGCCCCATTCGCGCGTGGTTTCGCCCGGCCACTTATTCGTGGCGTCGAAGCCGATCTTGGACCCCAGCCCGGACACCGGCGAGGCGAAATCGAGATAGTCGATCGGCGTGTTCTCGATCATGACGGTATCGCGCGCCGGATCCATGCGCGTCGTCATCGCCCAGATCACATCCTTCCAGTCGCGGGCGTTCACGTCCTCGTCCACCACGATTACGAACTTGGTGTACATGAACTGGCGCAGGAACGACCAGACGCCCAGCATCACCCGTTTAGCGTGCCCGGGATACTGCTTACGCATGGTCACCACCGCCAGCCGATAGGAACAGCCCTCCGGCGGCAGGTAAAAATCCACGATCTCGGGAAACTGCTTCTGCAAGATCGGCACGAACACTTCGTTCAGCGCCACGCCCAGAATGGCCGGCTCGTCCGGCGGGCGGCCGGTATAGGTGCTGTGATAGATCGGACTCTCGCGGTGGGTGATGCGGTCGATGGTGAACACCGGAAAGCGGTCCACTTCGTTGTAGTAGCCGGTGTGGTCGCCGAATGGCCCTTCCAGCGCGGTCTCGCCGGGTTGAATCTGCCCTTCCAGCACGAATTCGGCACTGGCCGGCGCTTGCAATTCATTGCCCAGGCATTGCGCCAGTTCGGTCCGCGACCCGCGCAACAGACCAGCGAAAGCGTACTCCGACAAAGTATCCGGCACCGGCGTCACCGCCGCCAGAATCGTCGCCGGATCGGCGCCCAGCGCCACCGCCACCGGAAACGGCTCGCCAGGCCGGGCCTGCTGCCACTCCCGGAAATCCAGCGCCCCGCCGCGATGCGACAACCAGCGCATGATGACCTGGTTGCGGCCGATCACCTGCTGGCGGTAGATACCGAGATTCTGGCGCGGCTTATTCGGCCCACGGGTTACGACCAGTCCCCAGGTAATCAGCGGCCCGGCATCGTCCGGCCAGCAGGTTTGAATCGGCAGGCGGGACAAATCCACATCCGGCCCTTCGATCACCCGTTCCTGGCACGGCGGCCGGCTGCTTTTTTTCGGCGCCATGTCCAGCACTTTCTTGAACACGGGCAGCTTCTCCCAGGCATCGCGCAGACCCTTGGGCGGTTCGGGTTCCTTCAGGAATGCCAGCAGCTTGCCGACCTCGCGCAGCGCCGCCACCTCGTCCGCGCCCATGCCCAGCGCCACCCGGCGCGGCGTGCCGAACAGATTGCCCAACACCGGAATGGCGTGACCCTTGGGGTTCTCGAACAAAATCGCTGGCCCCTCCGCGCGCAACACCCGGTCGCAAATTTCGGTCATCTCCAGCTTTGGGTCCACGGCGACACGGATACGCCGGAGTTCGCCGAGCCGCTCCAGTTGGGCGATAAAGTCGCGCAAATCCTTGTATTGCATCAATCATCTCTCGCACGAGTTGGGAAGGGGCCGAGGGAAGCGGTTGGAAATAGGTATTCTAGCAGCGGAGCAAAGTAGCGCGCCGGGTCTAAGCCCCTTAGACTTGTCAGACCTTGGACCCGGCCAGGGCGGAATCACGCCATACCGCTCTCAACAACACCGTTGCACCTTCCGCGCCCCGCCCCCATCATCTCAGGAGACGACATGAAGTTCCTGCTCCGCATCGCGGCGGTTATCGACGCGATCAATACGGTGATCGGACGCTCGATGATCTGGCTGATCCTGTTCTGCTGTCTGACCAGCGCCGTTGCCGCCACGCTGCGCTACGTGTTCGACTGGGGCTCGAACGCCCTGCTGGAAGCGCAGTGGTTCATGTTCGGGCTGGTGTTCCTGTTCTGCGCGGCCTGGACCCTGCGGGAGGGTGGTCACGTTCGCATCGACATCCTGTACGCCAAACTGCCGCCGGTCGCGCGAATTTGGATCGACATCATCGGCGGGTTGCTGTTTCTGCTGCCGGTCTGCCTGCTAATCGCCGTGGATTCGTGGAATTTCTTCCTGATCGCCTACCACACCGGTGAAGCCTCGTCCAATCCCGGTGGCTTGATCTGGTGGCCGATCAAGCTGGCGATTCCCGTCGCTTTCATCCTGCTCAGCCTGCAAGGGCTGTCCGAGACCATCAAGAACATCGCTGTGCTGACCGGCCACCGGCCCATGCCTCACTTCAAGGGCGGGCACTGACATGGCCGAATTCCTGATCGCCAACATGGCGCCAATCATGTTCTCGGCGCTGATCGTGTTCCTGCTGATCGGCTATCCGGTCGCATTTTCGCTGGCAGCGGTCGGCATGGTCTTTGGCCTGGTCGGCATCGAACTGGGCCTGCTGACCCCCAACCTGCTGCAAGCGCTCCCGGATCGGGTGTTCGGCATCATGAAGAACGAGATCCTGCTGGCGGTGCCATTCTTCACCTTCATGGGACTGGTGCTGGAACGCAGCGGCATGGCCGAGGATCTGCTCGACACCATCGGCCAGTTGTTCGGCGGCGTGCGCGGCGGGCTGGCCTACGCGGTGATCCTGGTCGGCGCGCTGCTGGCCGCCACCACCGGCGTGGTCGCCGCCTCGGTGATCGCCATGGGCCTGATTTCGCTGCCGATCATGCTGCGCTACGGCTACGACAAGGCGCTGGCCTCCGGGGTGATCGCCGCCTCCGGCACCCTGGCACAGATCATCCCGCCCTCGCTGGTGTTGATCGTGATGGCCGACGTGCTCGGCCGCTCGGTGGGCGACATGTACAAGGGGGCCTTCATCCCCGGCTTGACCCTGACCGGGTTGTATATCCTGTGGGTGCTGCTAAACACCCTCTTCCGACCCCACACTGCCCCGGCGCTGCCACCGGAAGCGCGCACCCTGCGCGGCTGGGCGCTGGCCGGACGAGTCGTCGTGGCGATGATTCCGCCGCTGCTGCTGATCTTCCTCGTGCTGGGCAGCATCTTCATCGGCTGGGCCACCCCGACCGAGGGCGGTGCGCTGGGAGCCGTCGGCGCGCTGGCGCTGGCGCTGGCCAGGGGCAAAATGAACCGCAAGCTGCTGGTTGAGGCGATGACCGCCACCGCCAAGGTCACCAGCTTCGTGATCTTCATTTTGATCGGCTCCAGCGTGTTCAGCCTGGTGTTTCGCGGCGTCAACGGCGACCTGTGGGTAGAGCATCTGCTGCTCGACCTGCCCGGCGGGCAACTGGGTTTTCTGATCGTGGTGAACGTCCTCGTATTCCTGCTGGCGTTCTTCCTCGACTACTTCGAGATCAGCTTCATCATCCTGCCGCTGCTGGCCCCGGTGGTGGAGAAGCTGGGGATTGATCTGGTCTGGTTCGGCATCCTGATGGCGGTGAACATGCAGACCTCGTTCCTGCACCCGCCGTTCGGCTTCGCCTTGTTTTTTCTGCGCAGCGTCGCCCCGCCGACGGTGCGCACCAGCGATATCTACTGGGGCGCGGTCCCGTTCGTAGCGATTCAGGTCTTGATGGTGGCCCTGATCATCCTCTTCCCCTCGCTGGTCACCATCGGCCTCGACCGCCCGCTGCATTCGGGCGAACCGGCGCCGGTGCAAATCCTGGTGCCGCAGGAGGATCAGAGCGGGGACGGAACGGATGCGCCGCCGGAGGATGCGGCCGATCTGTTCAAGCAGATCGCCCCCAAACCCCAGCAATAGCGAGCAGCGAGCAGCGAGCAGCGAGCAGGAAACGGGAAACGGGAAACGGGAAACGGGATATTTTCGCTATCTCGCTCTCGCTATTTTCCTGGTGATTACTTCTTCGCGCGCAACTGCGATTGCATGAAATTCGCCAGGGTATTTTCCGCCAGCCCCATCCAGATATCGGAGACCTGCTGGAACGCCCGCTGTGAATCGTAAATCTTCTTGAAATCCGGATTCTTGGCCGACTCCTCGGCATAAATCTTCTGCGCCGCCTCGTAGGCCGCTTTCATCGCATCGTCGGGATAGCGCTTGAGCTGCGCGCCATTTTGCACCAGCCGCTGCATTGCCGGCGGATTCTTGGCGTCGTAGGCGGCCATCATCCGGAGATTGGCCTCGGCGGCGGCGGTTTCAAACGCGGCCTGATAGGGCTTGGGCAGCTTTTCCCACTGTTCCTTGTTGACGTAAAACGAAATCGTCGGACCCGGCTCCCACCAGGATGGGTAGTAATAGAATTTGGCGACCTTGTAAAATCCCAGCTTCTCGTCGTCGTAAGGCCCGACCCACTCGGCAGCGTCGATCGCGCCGCGCTCCAGCGCCGGATAGATTTCTGGGCCGGGCAGCAACTGCGGCACCGCGCCCAGCGCCAGAAATACCTCCGCGCCGAAACCGGGAATGCGGATTTTCAGCCCCTTCAAATCCTCCAGCGATTTGATTTCCTTTCGGAACCAGCCGCCCATCTGGGTGCCGGTATTGCCGCCCAGGAAATTGACGACGTTGTATTTGGCGAAGAATTCCCGAAACAGCGCCTGGCCCTCGCCGTAGTAATACCAGGCGTTCATCTGCCGGACGCTCAGACCGAAGGGAATGGTGGTCTCGAGAGAAAATGTCTTGTTCTTGCCGTGATAGTAATAACCGCAGGTGTGGCCACATTCGACCGTGTTCTGCTGGACGGCATCCAACACCCCATTCGGCGGCACGATCTCGCCGCCGGCGAATACCCGGATTTCGAATTTGCCCTCGGTGATCTCGGCGATGCGCTTGGCCAGGAAATCGCTGGTGCCGTAGAGGGTATCGAGGCTCTTGGGGAAGCTCGACGCCAGTCGCCATTTGATGGTAGGCAGGGCTTCCGCCCGGACAATGGTGGGAACGGCCGCCGCGCCGGTGGCGGCGGCCAGCCCCAGACCGGCTTTCCTGATGAACTCGCGACGCTGCATGTGCTACTCCTCATCGGTGGAGATGGTTGGCGGGATTGGCGCTCGGCTGGGAACGCTTGGATTGCCGCTGAAATTTACCAGATGCCAGGCGGATTGCACCCAGGCAGGCGAGCTTTTTGACAAATCCGGGAAATCCACTTAATATTTTGAACGCTTTTTAGGGATACTTGTCTCTGCCCAATCGGCGATTGACGCCGCGCCAGCGTCCAGAAGGTTTTCATATGCTCCCATCAGAACACACCATCATGTGACGCCTTCCGGGCGGTCTCCGGGAGGCCCTGGTTGTCTCCCGAGCCTGCTTTCCGATTTGGAAAAACCCTGGATGACAATCGTCATCCAGGGTTTTTTTGCGTTGGGCCGTCGGACTCCCGATCACCAAAAGCAGGTGGTCCCCGCCAAGGGCTGGCCACATTCACGCATGGAGAACGCCATCATGGAGAAAACGATCCAGAGCTCACGCCGTAATCCGGTTGCTACCGCGCCAATCCTGCACAAGGGTGGCGCGCACCAGAAGTCCAAAACGGCCGAGCGGACCCGGATCCGCTCCCAGTTGCGGCGGGAAAGCGCCGAATGGCAGCGACTGCGCTGAGCGTGCGCCCCGCTGCCCCGTTCACCAGCGCAGCAACACCCAGGCCGGAATCAGCAACCCGCTCTGCAAGTCGTTGTAACGGGTTTCCAGATTGCCGTCGCCGTCGGTATCCACCAGATAGTAGGGCCTCCCCTTGGCGGGATTGATCTTGATCATGTATAGCACGCCTCCGGCGCGGTACTCCTCGATCGAACCTTGATCGCCCCGCTGGCGGATGGTGACTTCCGGCGCCGGGACATTCTGTTCCCGCGACGCCGCCGGGGGACCATCAGGAATTGGTTCCAGACCGGGAGACTTCGCGGCGTTCTGGGCCCAAGTCAGGCCCGACGCCAGGAGCAACGCAATCAGTAGCCGCGAACGCATGGCTAATCCTTGGAAAGTGGTTGGCGCGATGGAATGCGCCAGACTGCCCTTTCGAACCAGCGTGGCGCCCGCGCATCATTTCCCAGCCCCAGCGATTTGTCCAGCGAATGGCGTCGCGTCACCAGCGCGCGCTTGCAGGGTCTCGATAAAGCGTCGGATACGCGGCAGATGGCTGCCTTCCCAATACACCTGGCTACACTGCCCACACAGCCAGAATGTCTCGACATAGAGACGAGTTTTGGGTGCCAATCGTTCCCAGACCTGACGCTTGGGCACCGCCACCAGCAAGCCGTTGCAACGGGTGCATCGCAGGAACGGCTGAATCGCGCGGTAGAGGTCCAGCCGATCCAGAACTTCCTCGATCTGCCGGCGCGGATCGGTCGCGCGCACGAAAAAACCGTGCGTCACCATCGCCCGCTTCAACAGATCACGGTCGCGGGTCAACAGAATCCGCTGCTCGGAACTGGCCAGGCGCGCCAGCTCCGCGTCGTCGTAATCGTTGTGGTAGAGCGTGTCGAATCCCAGCAACCGCAGGTAGCGCGCCAGTTTGCCTAGATGCACGTCCAGCACGAAGCGGCTGGTCCGCAGCGGACGCAGCCGGACCCGGCTCACCGGCTGGATGTCGAAGGTTTCAAACATTGGATAAACACTGATCCAGTCACCATCCCGGACGATGTAGGAAAAGTCGACCGACTCGCCATTGACCAGGATCAGATCCACTTCTGTGTGTGGGACGCCCATGGCCTCGATCATGTCCTTGATGGAAGCGCGCCGCTGGAAGTCATGACTGAAACAAACCTTGCGTCGCTGCGGCGGCAGGAAATCATTCAGTTCCTCGTAGAACCGGATCGAACATTGGCTCACGGCGCGGGACCCGTTCCAGAAGGTTCGGTTAGCCAGCTTTCGGCCCGAAGTCCCGGCAGGCGTGAGAATGGACGCACGTTGTCAGTGATCAGCGTCAGCCCCAGTACCCGAGTGTGGGTGGCGATCAGCAGGTCGTTATGGCCTATCGGTTGGCCTATTTTTTCCAGCGAGACGTGCATTTCGAAGTCTCGGGCGTGGTGAGTATCTACCTCAATTGCTTCGTTTTTTTGAGAGCCAGACGGCTGGCGACCAACTCGGCCGCATCGTGTTCGGCAACTGAATCCAGCAAGGCCCCGAACAACTCCGGCGAACCGAGTAGAAAGCCGGTTTATTGCGACTGCGTATCGCTACGGGACGATTGCCGGCCTCGCGCAGAACATGGGCAGGGTTGTTCTTAGCGCAATAACTGCTCAAAAAAAACAATAGCTTGCAGGATCGGTTGAGGAACCAGACCCATCGATAGGAGGCGAAATCAACAGGGGATCGGAATGGTTACAACTCGGATATGCTTGCCGGCACATCTGCATAAATCGTATTCATCAATTAGATTCCCGCAGGGATTCAGCGCCAAGAATAGAACCAATTTTGTCACTCGGCAAGGACGGAGAACCCTGGTGCGCCCCTTCACCATGGCGAGCCATCTCGGATTTCAATGGGGTCATCTCGCTTAAACCTACCAATGGATGCGCTTGGACGGCCCGCCCCTTGAATTCCCTCCAGTCACCGCCATTTTGTAAGGAAATAATTTTCTCACGGGGGTAAACCATCCATGCGCATGGACAAACTGACCAACAAATTTCAACTGGCCCTGAGCGACGCTCAGAGTCTGGCGGTGGGCCGCGACCATCAATTCATCGAGCCAGCGCATGTGATGGTCGCCCTGCTCGATCAGGACGGCGGCACGGTGCGGCCGTTGCTCGCCCAAGCCGACGTCAACGTCAACCTGCTGCGCTCCCAACTCGGCGAGATGCTGGATCGCCTGCCACGCGTCGAAGGGGTCGGTGGCGACGTACAGATTTCCAACGCCCTGTCGCGCTTGCTAAACCTGACCGACAAGCTGGCCCAGCAGCGTAAGGATGCCTACATCCCGTCAGAGCTTTTCATCTTGGCGGCGCTGGAGGACAAGGGCGAACTGGGCGCCCTGCTGCGCAAGGCCGGCGCGACCAAGGGCCTGATCGAACGCGGCATCGACGCCATGCGCGGCGGCCAGAAGGTCGAGGACCCCAATGCCGAGGATCAACGGCAAGCACTGGAAAAGTTCACCATCGATCTGACCGAGCGCGCCGAGCAGGGCAAGCTCGATCCGGTGATCGGTCGCGACGACGAAATCCGCCGCACCATCCAGGTGTTGCAGCGGCGCACCAAGAACAACCCGGTGCTGATCGGCGAGGCCGGCGTCGGCAAGACTGCCATCGTCGAGGGTCTGGCCCAGCGCATCATCAACGGCGAGGTGCCGGAGGGACTGAAGCACAAGCGCGTGCTGGCGCTGGATATGGGCGCGCTGATTGCCGGCACCAAGTTTCGCGGCGAGTTCGAGGAACGGCTGAAGGCGGTGCTCAAGGACCTGGCCAAGCAGGAAGGCCAGATCATCCTGTTCATGGACGAACTGCACACCATGGTCGGCGCTGGCAAGGCCGAGGGCTCGATGGACGCGGGCAACATGCTCAAGCCGGCGCTGGCGCGCGGCGAACTGCATTGCATCGGCGCGACCACGCTGGATGAATACCGCAAATACGTGGAGAAGGACGCGGCATTGGAGCGACGGTTCCAGAAGGTGCTGGTGAACGAACCCTCAGTCGAGGACACCATCGCCATCCTGCGCGGCCTGAACGAGCGTTACGAAGTGCATCACGGGGTGGAGATCACCGACCCGGCTATCGTGGCCGCCGCCACGCTGTCACACCGCTATATCACCGACCGCAACCTGCCGGACAAAGCCATCGACCTGATGGACGAGGCGGCGTCGCGCATCCGCATGGAAATCGACTCCAAGCCGGAAGCCATGGACCGGCTCGAACGGCGGCTGATCCAGCTCAAGATCGAACGCGAGGCGCTGAAGAAGGAAAGCGATGAAGCCTCGAAAAAGCGGTTGGAACTGCTGGAGCAGGAAATCGCCAAGCTGGAGCGCGAATTCAACGATCTGGAAGAGGTCTGGAAAGCCGAGAAGCTGGCCCTGCATGGCTCGGCCCAGGTCAAGGAGGAACTGGAGCGGGCGCGACTGGAACTGGATACGGCCCGTCGTGCCGGCGACCTGGCCCGGATGTCGGAATTGACCTATGGCCACATCCCGGAACTGGAACGGAAACTGGCGCAGGCGACCGCCGCCGAGAACGTCGATTTCAAGCTGTTGCGCAACAAGGTGACCGACGAGGAAATCGCCGAGGTCGTCTCCAAATGGACCGGCATTCCGGTGGCGAAGATGCTGGAAGGCGAACGCGACAAGCTGTTGCGGATGGAAGAGGCCATTCGGCAGCGGGTGGTGGGGCAGGACGAAGCAGTCAAGGCGGTGAGCGATGCCATCCGCCGCGCTCGCGCCGGGCTGTCCGATCCCAACCGACCCAGTGGCTCGTTCCTGTTCCTCGGTCCTACCGGCGTCGGTAAAACCGAGCTGTGCAAGGCGCTGGCCGGGTTCCTGTTCGATACCGATGAAGCGATGGTGCGGATCGACATGTCGGAATTCATGGAGAAGCACTCCGTGGCCCGGATGATCGGCGCCCCGCCCGGCTATGTCGGTTACGAGGAAGGTGGCTATCTGACCGAGGCGGTACGGCGGCGGCCCTATTCGGTGATCCTGCTGGACGAGATCGAAAAGGCGCATCAGGACGTGTTCAACGTGCTGTTGCAAGTGCTGGATGACGGGCGGCTGACCGACGGGCAGGGACGGACGGTGGATTTCCGCAACACCGTGGTGGTGATGACCTCCAACCTCGGCTCGCAGATGATTCAGGAACTCGCGGCGCAGAACAACTACCCGCTGATGAAGAGCATGGTGATGGCGCAGGTGGCGGATCATTTCCGGCCCGAGTTCATCAACCGTATCGACGAGGTAGTGGTGTTCCATCCACTGGGTCGGGAGCAGATTCGGGCCATCGCCGATATTCAGATCGGCTACCTGCGCAAGCGGTTGGTCGACCGGCAGATGAATCTGGAGGTGACTGAGGCAGCGCTGGACCGGTTGGGCGAGGCCGGTTTCGATCCGGTCTACGGCGCGCGGCCGCTGAAGCGGGCGATCCAGCAAGAACTGGAAAATCCGCTGGCGCGGCGGATTCTGGCCGGCGAGTTTGGGCCGGGTGACACGGTGATGGTGGATGCCGGCAAGGAGGGGCTGGCGTTTGCCAAGGGCGGTGCTTCAAAATTGTAAAATCAGGTATGGCTTGCGCCGCTCCAGCGGGGTTTTTTGTCTGATATAGCGCTCCTATGCCGGTTGTGGAAATTCCCCTCCTTGGCCAGGGAGGGGTGGCGCGCAGCGTCGGGGTGGTTCGACCGTGGCGATTCCACAACTCAGGGAGGAGCACTATAATTGAGCATTATGGGACAAGCTTTATTGGATTACTATTTGAAAATAATAGTGTTTTTCATATTTGAATTTCAATTTTACTTTTTTCAGGCCCCGCTTGGCTCCTACAGCGACTTCCCCTGTTTCAAATCCTGCCGTACCTCCTGGTAAATCTCGGCGATATCCTCGATCGCTTCGAGGATCTCCTCCGGCGCCTTGCCCTGTACAGCCAAATTGCGGATCAGAATCAGCAGCGGTTCCATCCGTTCCAGACGCCGTACCGTTTCCCAGCTCATCGCCTCGTCAATGTGAAACAGCAGCCGGTCCCAGTTCGGGAAGCCGGCGTGTTTGACGACCTCGTTGCGCAGACAGCCCCACGCCCCTTGCAGGTCGGACAGGATAGTTTTTACGTAATGGCCGGGTTCGGTGAAGAAAGTCATTTCGAGCCCCCGGTCCACCGTTGCTTCAGCAGACGTTGCATCGCTTCCGCTTTATCCCAAGCAACCCGGTTCGTATGGCCGAGAAAGCGGACCAGGCGCCGGAAACTGACCAAATTAACGTCCTGACCCTTCTGGCGCAGATACTGTCGCAAACCATCCGCATCGAGTTCCAGCAGCGAGCGGGGTTGTTTCGGCGTCGACCAGTAGGCATCCACAAACCGCGTGATATTACCGGCATGTTCCGCGACCATCTTCGGGCTCAGGCCAGTGGCCAGCAGATCCTTGCGGAATGCGGCCAGGATTTTTTGGTTACCTCCACCGATTGTCTGTTGGGTGGCCTCGGCGCTGAGAGGTTGCAGCGTGGTCGTTACTCCACCTCGTTCCTGAACCCGGCGGTAAGCCTCCTTCAGGCTCTGCCGAATCCCAGCCCCGAACATCACCCGGTAGGGCATCAGCAAGCTGTCGTAGATGATCCTGTCCTCGAAAGGAAGCAACACCGCATCCACCAACACAGGCGGCGGCATCGAGATGATCTCCTGGATTGGGTTAACCAAACCCAGAACGCCGTAGGCCTGGGGTGGATCTTGCTCCGTCAGGAAAACGGTATGCTTTTTCAGATAACGTAGAATGTAAAACCGGCCCGCGACCCGAAGATCCCAACTGGCGACGATAGCCAAATCCGCATCCGACAGTCCGGCGGGATTTTCAGCGATGAAGTCTTCCCGGAGCGCGTCGTCTTTCCACAGCGCTTGCCGAAGCCGACCAGCGTCCGCGGGACTGATTGTTTCCGATCCGGGAACGAGTGGGACATGCGCGACCAGTTGACGCTGGGCATTGACGTAATGCAGTAGCGGAAACCAGATCCCGTAGAAACGCTCGGTTTCCGGCCTCGACAAATTCATGTTCCGTAAACCTCAAGAGTTTTTTCAATTCGGCTATTGCCAGACCATGAATGCTACCACCATCACCCGAATTTTGCGGGGTTACCGCCGGGGCGCCGGAACAGCTAGCGGCGCTGGATTATGACTTGTCCCCTTCGCCATGTTGCCGGACAATGGAACGCTATTCCAAGACTGATAGCACGCTTATAACCAGTGAGGTAATCAAGGTGAAACGGCAAGTGCGCAAGGCGGTTTTTCCCGTGGCCGGCCTCGGAACTCGGTTTCTTCCAGCCACCAAGGCCAGCCCCAAGGAAATGCTGCCCATCGTGGACAAACCCCTGATTCAATACGGGGTAGAGGAGGCGGTGGCGGCGGGGGTGGAAACCTTGGTGTTCATTATCGGGCGCACCAAGAATGCCATTGCCGATCACTTCGACAAGGCCTACGAGCTGGAAGTAGAACTGGAGACGCGCGGCAAAAGCGATCTGCTCCAGATCGTGCGCAACATCGTGCCGTCCCAGGTGGAATGCGTCTACGTCCGCCAGGCCGAGGCGCTGGGTCTGGGCCATGCGGTGCTGTGCGCCCGGCCGGTAGTGGGTAATGAGCCGTTCGCGGTGATCCTGGCCGACGACCTGATCGAGGAGGATGTCCAGGAAGGCGGGGCACTAAGCCAGATGGCCCGGCAATTCAATAAATACCAGTGTTCCATCCTGGGCGTGGAACGGGTGCCCAAGTCGGAGACCAACAAATACGGTATCGTCCATCCGCTGCCGTTCGCCAACCGGCTCAGCAACGTGGACGGCATCATCGAAAAGCCAAAGCCGGAGAACGCACCTTCCAATCTGGCGGTGGTAGGTCGCTACATCCTGACCTCGCGCATTTTCGACCTGCTGGAAAACACCCCGCGCGGGGCCGGCAACGAAATCCAGCTCACTGACGGCATCGCCGCGCTGCTGGGTGAGGAACAGGTGCTGGCCTATGAATTCTCCGGCCGACGCCACGACTGCGGCAGCAAGCTGGGCTATCTGGTTGCGACCGTCGAATACGGTCTGCGCCATCCAGAGCTGGGCGACCGGTTCCGTAACTACCTGCGAGAACTGAGCGGGCAATTTAACACCGCCGACTCGTCCGTGGAAATTTGACCGCGACGTCCATCCGACCAAGGACCGCGGATCGCCCGCGACCTGATCAACCATTTGCTCGGGAGACAGATAGGTAAACGCAATGAAACAGGCCATTCTGGTGATCAATGCTGGCTCGTCCAGCGTCAAATTCGCCGTTTTCATGGACGGTGACGAGGCGGAGCCGAAACTGCTGTTTAAGGGGCAGATGGAAGGTCTGGGCAGCGACCCGAGTTTTCAGGTCAAGGACCAGACCGGGAAGAAAATCGATGAGCGGGATGAATGGCCGCGCGGTTCGTCGCTCAACCATGCCGGCGCCCTGCGCTATATCCTGGGCTGGATGGAGGAAACCAACCGCGACATCACAATCGCGGCTGCTGGCCATCGGGTCGTACATGGCGGTCTGATCTACGACCGGCCGGTGCGGCTTGACCAGTGCATTATGGCCGACCTGGACAAGTTGGTGCCGCTGGCCCCCTTGCACCAGCCACACAATCTGGCGGCCATCCGGGCGCTGCAAGAAGTAGCCCCGGAAATGCCCCAGATCGCCTGCTTCGACACTGCGTTTCATCACAACCAGCCCCCAGTGGCGCAAATGTTTGCCCTGCCCAGGGCGCTGACCGAGTCGGGGGTGCGGCGTTACGGTTTCCACGGGCTGTCCTACGCATATATCGCCCATCGCCTGCCGGACTACGCGCCGAATGCGCGCAAGGTGGTGGTGGCGCACCTGGGCTCGGGCGCCAGCATGGCCGCCCTGCTCGACCGCCGCAGCATCGCCAGTACGATGGGATTCACGGCTGTGGACGGTCTGCCGATGGGGACCCGCACCGGGAATCTCGATCCCGGCGTGCTGCTGTACCTGATGCAGGACCGCGGCTACGATGCCAAGGCCATCGAAAAACTGTTGTACAAGGATTCCGGATTGCTGGGCGTATCGGGCGTTTCCAACGACATGCGGGATTTGTTGGAGAGCGATAACCCGCATGCCGCCGAGGCCGTCGAACTGTTCGTCTACCATGTCTGTAAGAATCTGGGCGCGCTGGCCAGCGCGCTGGAAGGGCTCGACGCCCTGGTATTCACCGCCGGGATCGGCGAAAACTCCCCGGAAGTGCGCAAGCGGATTTGTAAGCGGTCGGAATGGCTGGGCATCCGCCTGGATGAGGAGGCCAACCAGCAACGTGGTTGTTCCCTGATTTCGACCGCCGACAGCCGGGTTCCGGTCTTTGTCATCCCGACTAACGAAGAACTGATGGTCGCGTTGGAAGTGCGTGACCAACTGCGGGGGGCTTAGAGCCTTGTGAAAACGGCTCCCGCGGCATCAGAGCCTTGTTGATGTAAGCAGGGGGGTGGGGATCTCGCCCGGGAAACCAGGCCGAAAATCCTCAGCCCCCTTTTTTCAAAGGGGGTTGGATTGAACCTGACAGGGTAGGCACCACCCACTTTCTCCGGATTCCCTAAAACGAGACTTTATCTCCATGGCGTCAGCCCGCATCCTGTTCACTCTGCTCCTCACGGGGTTTTCGCTCATGTCATCGCTTCCGACCCTGGCCGCCGCGCCCGAACCGCTCACCGCCACAGCCCCCCCCACCCGCAAAACCATCCTCCTCGATGACTTCGAAAATCTCGGCGGCTGGAGCACCCTCGCCTCGCCCAAGGCCCGCCTGGAAGTGGCCCAGGACGCTGGCCGCACCGGACGGGCGCTGCGGCTGGATTTCGAGTTTCAGGACGGGACCGGTTGGGTCATCGCCCGCAAGGCGTTTCCCATGCGCCTGCCCGACAATTTCGCCTTCCATTTTTTCATCCGTGGCGACACGCTGGCTGGGGACGCCGAATTCAAGCTGGCGGATTCGCGCCAAAATGTCTGGTGGTTCAGGAAGCCCGAGTACACGTTTCCCGGCGACTGGCAACCGATCACGATCAAACGGCGGCAGATCAACCTGGCCTGGGGACCCGGCGGCCCGCTGGACGAGGTGGCGGTAGTCGAATTCGCCTTCGCTCTGGGCAAACCGGGGAAGGGTTCGGTGTGGATCGACGATCTGAGCTTCGAGGAACGCGAGCCGGCCCATGCCTATACCCTGAATCCGACCATTCGCGCCTCCACTGCCGTTCAGGATCATCCACCGGACGCCGTGCTCGACCCGGATCCCGCCAGCCGCTGGCATAGCGGGGCGCTCGCCGAAGAGCAATGGTTGCTGCTGGATTTTCTGACCACGCGCGAGTACGGCGGCTTGGTCATCGACTGGGATCCGGACGATTATGCGGTCGATTACGAGGTCCAGACTTCCGACGACAGCGAGAAGTGGGAAACCATTTACCGGGTGCATGATGGCGACGGCCGACGCGATTATCTTTCTCTCCCCGACGCGGAATCACGCTATTTACGGCTGAACCTGCAACGCAGCAGCCGGGCGCGCGGTTACGGCATCGGCCGCATCCTGGTCCAGTCCTACGAATTCTCCAGTTCGCCCAACCAGTTTTTCGAGGCCGTCGCTCGCGACGCGCCCCGTGGCTTCTATCCCCACTACTTCCAGGGCGAGCAATGCTATTGGACCGTCGTAGGGGTCCCTGGTGACGGCAAGGAAGGACTACTGAATGATGACGGCGTGCTGGAAGTGGACAAGGGCGGGTTCATCATCGAGCCGTTCCTGTTCGCCGATGGTCGCCTGATCACTTGGGCCGACGTGGACACCCGCCAGGATCTGGCCCAGGGTTATCTGCCAATTCCGACCGTGCGCTGGGAACACGAATCCTACTGGTTGTCGGTCACCGCCTTCGCCGCTGGCCCGCCGGGCGCGTCGGCGTTGTATGCCCGCTACCGGCTGGAAAACCTGAGCACCGATCCTCGCCATGTCACCCTGTATCTGGGGTTGCGGCCGTTTCAGGTTGATCCACCCTGGCAGTCGCTGAACATGACCGGGGGCGTGGCTCCGATCCGCGATCTGGACTATGCCGACCGGACCATCCGGGTCAACCAGGGCGCCAAAACCGTCGCGGTGCTGACCGCGCCCGACCGGTTTCGCGCCGCCACCTTCGATCAGGGTGCGCTCACCGATTACCTGGCGGTGGGCAAGCTGCCCGAGCGCGGCCAAGTCAGCGACAACTTCGGCTATGCCTCCGGCGCGCTGGAATACGGCTGGGATCTCAAACCTGGCGAAAAGCGCGAGGTTGTGCTGCGCATTCCCTTCCACCATGCCGCAATGGCTGCGTCGGCGCCGGCCACTCCCGCTGAGGCCGCTGCCGAGGTGAACCGCCTGCTGGAGCAAACGACTCAGGACTGGACGGCCCGGCTGGACCGGGTAGATTTGGAACTGCCGCCCACCGCGCAACGGTTGGCCTGGAGCATCAAAAGCAATCTGGCCTATATCCTGATCAATCGCGACGGCCCGGCCATTCAGCCCGGTTCGCGCAACTACGCCCGCTCCTGGATCCGCGACGGCGCACTGACCTCCGCCGCCCTGCTGGGCATGGGCTACACTGAGGAAGTGCGGGAATTCTTGCAATGGTATGCCGGCTATCAGACGGCGGACGGCGCGATTCCCTGCTGCGTGGATGGGCGCGGCGCCGATCCGGTACCCGAACACGACAGCCACGGCGAATTCATCTACGCGGTGATGGAGTACTACCGCTATACCCGCGATGTCGGCTTCCTGCGGCAGATGTGGCCGGCGGTGGTCCGGGCGGTCGGCTACATGGATGCTCTGCGCCAGCAACGGCTGACCGAGAAATACCGCACCGATCCCGATTGCGTGGCCTATTGCGGGCTGGTGCCGGAATCCATCAGCCACGAGGGTTATTCCAGCCACCCGCGCCATTCCTACTGGGACAATTTCTTCATCCTGCGCGGTTTCAAGGATGCAGCGACCATGGCGGTGATTCTGGACGAGGACGCCCAGGCGGCGCGGTTCGCGGCGTTCCGCGATGCTTTCAGCAAGGACCTGTACGCCTCGATCCAGACAACCCTCAAGCTGCATGAGATTGATTACATTCCCGGCGCGGTCGAACTGGGCGATTTCGATCCGACTTCGACCACCATCGCCGTGGATCCGGGCGGCGAACTGGGACGCCTGCCGCAACCGGCGCTCAATCGCACCTTCGAACGCTACGACGAGTTTTTCCGCCAACGCCGCGCCGAGGACGACTGGAAAAACTATACCCCGTATGAGTGGCGGGTGGTGGGGACGATGATTCGGCTGGGCTGGCGCGACCGGGCGCTGGAACAGATGGCGTTTTTCATGGAGGGCCAGCGGCCAGCCGCCTGGAATCATTGGGCGGAGGTGGTCTGGCGCGATCCCAAGACGCCGCGCTTCATCGGCGACATGCCGCACACCTGGGTCGGTTCCGATTTCATTCGCGCCGCGCGCAGCCTGTTCGTGTACGAACGCGAGGCCGATCAGGCGCTGGTGATCGGAGCCGGTATTCCCGCCGCGTGGATGGAAAGCCCGGAGGGGGTTACGGTACGCCGGATGCCGACCTGGCATGGCACTCTGAACTATCGGATGGCGATAGCCGGCCCGAACACGCTGCGGGTGCGCTTGACCGGCGATGTGACGGTTCCGCCAGGAAAGATCATCCTTCATTCACCGCTCGACCGGCCAGTACGGGTGGTGACGGTCAACGGTCGGGCGGCGACTTTCACCGCCAATACCGTCATGGTCGATCAGTTTCCGGCCGAGGTGGAATTGCAATACGCCGCGCCTTGACCGGTTTGTGACCGTGGCCCGCGCTACAGGGTCCAGGAAGATTCACCGCTGCTGGAATCATTCGTCATGCCCACCGACTTCCATACGCTGAACAATGGCCGCTACGCTGCCTTCCTGAGCGCCGCCGGGACCGGCTATTCGACCTGGAACGGACTGGCGCTGACCCGCTGGAATGTCGATCCGGTTGAGGATAACGACGGATTTTTCCTGTATTTGCGCGATTTGGACAACGGTGAATTCTGGTCGCTGGGTCAACAGCCGGTATTTACGCCGGAGGCGCGGCGGGCCAGCCGGTTCGGCGATGGCATCGCCGGACTGCACTGCGAGGTCGCGGGTATCGAAGCCGAAATGACGGTTGTCGTTCCTGACGATGCCGATTTGGAATTGCGGCGGGTGACCTTGCGCAATGCCAGCGACTGGCCCCGGCGGATCGAATTGACCAGTTACGCCGAGGTGGTATTGAACGCGCAGGCTGCCGACGCCGCCCATCCGGCCTTTTCCAAGCTGTTCGTGCAGACCGAGTGGATCGCGCAACAGCGGGCGCTGCTGGCGCGGCGGCGACCGCGCGCCATGGGTGAACCGGTATGCTGGCTGGTTCATGCCCTGATCAGCGATGGTGACGAGGCCAAACCACCTCACTGCGAAACCGACCGCGCCCGGTTCATCGGGCGCGGCTACTCGCTGGCCAAGCCGCGAGCGCTGGTGGAATCCGAACCGCTGTCCGGCACAGTCGGCAATGTACTGGACCCTGTCGTCAGCTTGCGGCGCACGGTGGAATTGCCGGTAGGCGGTTCAGCGCAAATCACGTTTCTACTGGGCGCGGCATCGGAGCGGGAAGCGGCGCTGACACTGGCGAAAGCTATTTATCCATTCCCCCCCTCGATTGAGGGGGGGTGGCGCGCAGCGCCGGGGGGGTTTAACCGCCAGCCCCCTCAAACTACCCCGGCATTGCGCGCCACCCCCCCTTATCCAAGGAGGAGGGGAGCAGATGGAAAAGCCGAGCAGCCCGTTTTCAACGAACCACTCCAATTCTGGAACGGTTACGGCGGTTTTAGCGCCGACGGAACCGAATACGTGATCCGCCTCCAGCCCGACCCTGGCGGACGCTTGAAACGGCCGCCGCTGCCCTGGGTCAACGTCATCGCCAATTCCCAGTTCGGCTTTCTCGCCAGCGAGACCGGGGCTGGCTATACCTGGAGCCAGAACAGCCGCGAGAATCGCCTGACCCCCTGGTACAACGATCCGATACTCGACCCGCACGGCGAGGCGCTGTACCTGCGCGATGAGGACGACGGTGCATTCTGGTCGCCGCTACCGGGGCCGGTTCCACAACTAGCGCTCCACGAAGTCCGCCACGGGTTCGGTTACAGCCGCTATCGCCATGTCAGCCAAGGGCTGGAACAGGAAGTCTGGCTGTTCGTACCCCGCGAAGACCCGGTCAAAATCACCCGAATTCAGTTGCGCAATGTCAGCGGCCAGCCGCGCTGGCTTTCCCTGTTCAGCTATGCCCGGCCGGTGCTGGGGGTGCTACTGGAAGATCACGCGGCGGATCTGGTTATCGAGCAGGATGCGGCGACCGGCGCGCTGCTGGCCGAGAACCACAACCGGGAATTCGCGGGCCGCGTTGCCTTCGCCGCGGTCGCCATGCTCGACGGCGCGCCGGTTCACGTCAGCGGCGACCGCGCGAGCTTCATCGGCCATCACGGCAATCCAACCCGACCGGCGGCGCTGGAACGTGACGAGGTTCTAAACGGACGACTGGGCGCGGGCCTCGATCCCTGTTTCGCGCTGCAAATGACTCTGCGGCTGGAGCCGGGCACGATGGTGGAATGCGCCGTCCTGCTGGGCGAGGCGGAAAACCGGGATGAAGCTCGCCGACAAATCAGCCGCTACCGCCAGGATGGCGCGATTGCGGCAGCGCTGGCCGAGGTGCGGGAATTCTGGCGCGACCACTTGTCCGCCGTGCAGATTCGGACGCCCAGTCCAGCGCTCGATCTGATGGTGAATGGCTGGCTGGCCTATCAAACCCTGAGTTGCCGGCTGTGGGGCCGCTCGGCGTTCTATCAGTCGGGCGGTGCGTTTGGTTTCCGCGACCAGTTGCAGGATGCCGCCGCGCTGGTTTATCACGACCCGGAACTGACTCGCCGGCAACTGCTGCTGCACGCCGCCCATCAGTTCCAGGAAGGCGACGTGCTGCACTGGTGGCATCCCCCCACGAGTTGCGGCATCCGCACCCGTTTCAGCGACGATCTGCTGTGGTTGCCGTATTTGGCGGCCTTCTACGCCCGCACGACCGGCGATTGGACCGTGTTCGCCGAGCCGGTGTGGTTCCTCAAGGCCCGGGAACTGGAGCCGGGCGAGGATGAAATCTTCCTGCCCCCGGAAGCATCGGGCGAGGTCGCTAGCCTGTACGAGCATTGCTGCCGGTCACTGGATCGGTCGCTGACCCAGGGCGTGCATGGCCTGCCGCTGATGGGCGCCGGCGACTGGAACGACGGCATGAACCGGGTCGGCCGGGAAGGACGCGGCGAGAGCGTATGGATGGGTTTTTTCCTGTATGCGATTCTCGGCGAGTTCATCCCGGTGTGCGGCCGGCACGGTGATCACGATCGGGCGCGGCGCTACGCCGCGTTCTGTCGCCATCTGGCCGAGGCGCTCGACGAACACGCCTGGGATGGCGAATGGTACCGTCGGGCCTGGTACGACGATGGCGCGGCGCTGGGTTCCGCCACCAGCGATGAATGCCGCATCGACGCACTGGCGCAAGCCTGGGCGGTGATTTCCAAAGCCGCACCGTGGGCCAAGGCACAAGCGGCGTTGAACGCGGTCGAGCGCCACTTGATTTCCGAAGACGAAGGGCTGATTCGGCTGCTGGCGCCGCCCTTCGAAAATACACCCCACGACCCTGGCTACATCAAGGGCTACGTCGCCGGGGTGCGGGAAAACGGTGGCCAATACACCCACGCGGCGCTATGGGTGGTGCGGGCGCTGGCGGAACTGGGCCGGCGCGACCAGGCGGCGAAGCTGCTGGAAATGCTGACACCCATCCACCACGCACTGACGCCGGAAGCGGTGGCCGTTTATCAACTGGAACCCTTTGTGGTAGCCGCCGATATTTACGGCGCGGCCCCGCACGTTGGGCGCGGCGGCTGGAGCTGGTACACCGGCGCGGCGGGCTGGATGCTGCGGGTGGCGCTGGAATCCATTCTCGGTCTGGAACAGATCGAGGGGGAGGCGTTGCGGTTGCGACCCCGTATCCCGGACGAGTGGCCGGGTTTCCATCTGCATTACCGGTTGCCAGAGGATAGTACAGTCTATGACATTGAGGTCCGCAATCCCGATGGTCGTGCGGAACGGGTGGTTGCGGTGGGTGTGGATGACAGGAACGGCGTGATCAAGGATGGCGCGGCCTGTGTTCCTCTGTTCCTGGATGGGAAAGCGCATCGGGTGATCGTGATGATGGCCAGGGGTGCGGAAACCGACATCCTGCCTCCATGCCGGGATGAGAAGTTGTGAAGATCACGAACTTTGCTCAGACCCACCGCCACAACGAAGCCGCCAGGGCGATGCCGCCACCGCTGGCGCAAAACAGCGTCAGCGATCCCGATTCCGGGCCTTTGCCTTGGGCGATGGCGTCGTCCAGCGCCATCGGAATGCAGGCCGAACCGGTGTAGCCCCACTTGTCCATGATCCAGTGGGTTTTTTCGAGCGGCTGGCCCAGCACCGCCATGGTCGCTTCGATGCCGCGCAGGTTGACCTGGGTAAAGTAGTAACGGTCTACGTCATCCGGTCTCAACCGAGTTCCGGTCGCGGCGCTCCCCCTGGCCAGCAGACGGTCGATCAACGGCGGCCATTGCTCGGTATTGAAAGTCGCCGGAAACTTGCGCACGAACTGGACGTGGGGCGGACCATACTGGGCGATGTTGACCGTGGTGGCGGGCCGGTACGTCCCGCCGGTGTAAATGCCGAGCGCGTCGTGATATTCCCCATTGGCGGCGGTGACGGTCGCCAGCCAGCCGGGTTGTGAAGCGGCCCCGACCACCACCGCCCCCGCGCCATCGGCGAACAGCGTGACGGTTTTCTTGTCCGTCCAGTCCAGAAACCGGCTCATCCCATACGCGCCGATCACCAGCACGAAGCGTTCCTCGGGTTCGGTAACGATCGTCTTGGCGGCCACGTCCAGGGCGATTACCCAGCCGGCGCAAGCCGTGTTCAGGTCGAACACCCCGGCCCGCCGCGCGCCCAACTTGGCCTGCACGACCGCCGCCGTGGCCGGACTGAGATAATCCGGCGTATCGGTGGCGACGATGATGCGGTCGAGATCGTTCGGTTCCAGCCCGGCCCGTTCGAGGGCGATGCGTCCGGCGGCGACCGCCAGATCGGAGGTGACCTGCTCCTCGGCCATGTGGTAGCGCTCGCGAATGCCGACGTTTTCCACCAGCCAGTCACCGACCTCTTCTCCCAGCAGCCGGTCGAAATCGGTGTTGGTCAAAACTCGTTCCGGGATATAACTCCCCGTGCTGAGGATTCGGGCATGGCGCATGGCAGCCTCCGCAGGACTGGTGGGTGGATTCAGGCAGCGTCCGGGTGGCGGACCAGCGCCGCAGCTCAACTCAAGATTGCATCGTAAGGTCAGCGGCGGCTTTCAGACCCAGCCGGGCGTTTACGTGTATGCTCGCCTGCAAGTGACGATTTCCACCTTCCGCAAACAGGGTATGTCGTCGCTCAGGAAGACGGTGGAATCGCCCGACCTCGCCGCTCATAAAAATCCGCCATAAATTCCGCCAGCCGATTCTTGGCAATCGCCATTCGCAACTGGCGCATCAACTCCTGGTAATAGTACAGGTTATGAATCGTGTTGAGCCGGGCGCCGAGGATTTCGTTGCAGCGATCCAGGTGGCGCAGATAGGCCCGGCTGTAATGCTGGCAGGTATAGCAGCCGCAAACCTCGTCCAGCGGCCGGGTATCAGCGCGATATTGGCTGTTGCGGATGCGGATGTCACCGTGGTGGGTGAACAGATGACCGTTGCGGGCGTTGCGGGTCGGCAATACACAGTCGAACAGATCCACCCCCCGACACACCGCCTCGACGATCTCTTCGGGTTTACCGACTCCCATCAGATAGCGCGGTGCGTTCTCTGGCAATAGCGGCATGGTGCAATCGAGCGTGGCCAATCGCTCCACCAGTGGTTCACCAACCGCCAGTCCGCCGATGGCGTAACCGTCGAAGCCGATCTCCCGCAGTCCCTCGGCGGAAACGCGGCGCAGGTGCGGATATACGCCACCCTGGACGATGCCAAACAGCGCGGCGGGATGCTCGCCGTGGGCGGTCTTGCTGCGCCGCGCCCAGCGCAGCGACAGTTCCATGGACTGGCGCGCCTCGGTTTCGGTGGCTGGATACGGGGTGCATTCGTCGAAAATCATCACGATGTCGGAACCGAGCGCCTGCTGCACCGCCATGGATTCCTCAGGCCCCAGGAATACCATCCCGCCATCCACCGGCGACTGAAATTTGACTCCAGCCTCGGTGATCCTGCGGATTGCCGCCAGACTGAACACCTGGAATCCGCCGGAATCGGTCAGGATCGGCCCGTTCCAGTGCATGAAGTCGTGCAGACCGCCGTGTTGCTCGATGATCGTCGTGCCGGGCCGCAGCATCAGGTGGAAGGTATTACCCAGGATCATTTCGGCGCCACTGGCCCGCAGTTCCTCCGGGGTCATGGCCTTGACCGTGCCGCAGGTACCGACCGGCATGAAGGCCGGGGTTGCCACCGTGCCCCGGTCAAACGTCAATTGTCCGCGCCGCGCCGCGCCGTCAGTCTGGAATATCTGAAAGTGCATGGGATGAGCAGGTATGATGAGATTGGATCAGCAAGGGCGTCTATCTTGACCACCAAGGGCCGGTCTGACAAGGCGCGGGCGCCGGGGCCGAACGCCAGGCGCCTGCTGGCGGGATTCCGTCATGGGGGAAATCGTAATGAAGATTCGCCATGGTTTTGCCGCGTTATGGGGATGGGCCGCGCTGACGGTCGAGCCTACGTTCGCCTTGGAGTTGGCGCGGGTCACGGTCGGGCCGGCGACCTTTCAAGTGGAAATGGCGCAAACAGTCGAGGAGCGTCAGCAGGGATTGATGTTTCGCCGGGAACTGCCCCGGGATCGAGGCATGCTGTTCGTGCAATCGCCGGGACCTGCGCTGTTCTGGATGAAAAACACCTACATTCCTCTGGACCTGCTTTATTTCGACGCCGCCGGGACGCTGCTCCAGATCCAGGCGGATACACCGCCCTGCACGACGCCAAACTGCCCCATCTACCCCAGCGATACCGACACGGTGCGCTATATCCTGGAGATCAATGCCGGCGAAGCCGCGCGGCGCGGCATCCGGATCGGCGACCGGCTACGGCTGGAGTGAGATCGGCGCCAGGCGACGCAGGCGTGAGGACGGTCATTCCGCCCCGGTCGTCGCCCGGTGCCGCTCCTTCAGTCGCCGATAGTTCTGGGCCGAGTATTCTAAAAACTCCAGTTCACGGTCGTTCAGCGGGCGAATCTGCTTTACCGGGCTGCCGACGTAGAGAAATCCGCTTTCCAACACTTTGCCGGGCGGCACCACGCTGCCGGCGCCGATGGTCACCCGCGCTTGCACCACCGCCCGGTCCATCACGATCGCGCCCATGCCGATCAGGCAGTAATCCTCGACCGTGCAGGCGTGCAGGATGACCTTGTGGCCGACCGTGACATCGTTGCCGATTCGGGTCGGCTGGCCCCCCGGACAAAACCGGCTGTCGTGGGTGACGTGAATGATCGCGCCATCCTGGATGCTGGTGCGCGCGCCGATGCGGATGCTCTGAATATCGCCGCGAATCACGCACAGCGGCCAGACCG
>JBDHRD010000140.1:0-8524 GCA_039807425.1 Candidatus Contendibacter sp.
GCACCAGATCGTTCAGTTCGCCGCCCGGTGTCGGCGCGACCATGATCACTTCCGGCACGCCGGCGACCTTGGCGGGAATGGCGTTCATCAGCACCGAGGACGGATAAGCCGCTTTGCCGCCGGGCACGTACAGGCCGACCCGATCCAGCGGCGTCACTTGCTGACCGAGCACCGTGCCATCGGTTTCGGTGAAGGTCCACGATTCCTGCTTCTGCCGCTCGGCATAGGCGCGAATGCGCGCGGCGGCGGTTTCCAGCGCCGCGCGCTGTTCGGCGGGAATGGATGCCAGCGCCTGTTGCAATCGGGCTGGGGGAATTTCCAGCTCGGCGGCGTGGGCGACTTCCAGCCGGTCGAAACGATAGGTGTATTCCAGCAGGGCATCGTCGCCGCGCATCCGCACCTGGGCGAGAATTTCGCGCACCGTGGCCGTCACGGCCTCGTCGGCGACGCCCTCCCAGGCGGTCAAGGCTTCCAGGCGGGGCCAGAAATCAGCGTCAGCGGTATTCAGGCGTTGGATGTCCAGCATGATCGCTTTTCCAGGCAGTGAAGCTCCCCTGTGGGAGAGGGGCTGGGGGTGAGGGGGAATCAAGCGCCCACGGCGGCGGCCATGCTGGCCATGACCGCCTTGATCCAGGCATGTTTCATCTTCATCGCGGCCTTGTTGATGATCAGCCGCGAGCTGATGTCGGCGATGTGTTCCAGCGGCGCGAGACCGTTGGCCTTCAGCGTGTTGCCGGTGTCCACCACGTCCACGATGTAATCGGCCAGCCTCACGAGCGGCGCCAGCTCCATCGAGCCGTACAGCTTGATTACTTCCACTTGCCGACCCTGGTCGGCGAACCAGCGCCGGGTGGTGTTGGCATATTTAGTGGCGATGCGTGGCCGGATCGAACGGGGACGATGGTTGGGATCGCCGGCCACCATCAACCGGCAGCGGGCGATCTTCAGATCCAGCGGTTCGTACAATCCCTCGCCGCCGTGCTCCATCAGCACATCCTTGCCCGCCACGCCCAGATCGGCGGCGCCATATTGAACGTAGGTCGGCACGTCGGTGGCGCGGATGATGACCAGTTTCACGTCCGGCTGGCTGGTGTCGAGAATCAGCTTGCGGCTGGTTTCCGGATCGTCGACCGGCGTAATACCCGCCGCCGCCAGCAACGGCAGGGTTTCCTTAAAGATGCGCCCCTTGGAGAGCGCGATCGTCAGCGGCGTGCTCATCGTGGACTTATCCGACGGTCCGGTGAATGCGCGCGCCCAAATGCGACAGCTTCTCCTCGATACAGTCGTAGCCGCGGTCGATGTGGTAAATACGATCCACCACGGTGTCGCCGTCCGCGACCAGCGCCGCCAAAATCAGGCTGGCCGAAGCGCGCAAATCCGTCGCCATCACCGGTGCTCCGGTCAACTGGGGCACGCCGACGCTGATGGCGGTATTGCCCTCCAGTTCGATTTGCGCGCCCATTCGCTGGAGTTCCTGGACATGCATGAAGCGGTTCTCGAACACGGTCTCGGTAATCATGCCCGTGCCCTCGGCCACGGCGTTCAGTGCGACGAACTGGGCCTGCATGTCGGTGGGGAAAGCGGGGTAGGGTGCGGTACGGATGCGCACCGCCTTGGGCCGGCCGCCGTTCATGTCCACTTCGATCCAGTCGGGGCCGGTGTTGACCCAGACGCCAGCTTCTTCCATCTTCACCAGCACCGCATCCAGCGTGTTGGGCCGGGTATCCTTGACTTTGACCCGGCCTCCGGTGATCGCGCCGGCGAGCAGATAGGTGCCGGTTTCGATCCGATCCGGCAGCACCTGATAGTTGGTCCCGCGCAGCGAGTCCACACCATCGATCACGAGGGTGTCAGTGCCGGCGCCGTCGATTTTGGCGCCCATCGCGTTCAGACAGTCGGCCAAGTCCACGACTTCCGGTTCGCGGGCGGCATTTTCCAGAACGGTGGTGCCCTGGGCCAGCGCGGCGGCCATCAGCAGGTTTTCGGTGCCGGTCACGGTGACCAGGTCCATGACGATATGCGCGCCTTTTAGCCGGTTGGCGCGGGCGCGGATGTAGCCGTTTTCGACCTTGATGTCGGCGCCCATCGCCTCCAGGCCCTTGATATGCAGATTCACCGGCCGCGAGCCGATGGCGCAGCCGCCCGGCAGCGAGACCTCGGCCTGACCGAAACGGGCCACCAGCGGTCCCAGCACCAGGATCGAGGCGCGCATGGTCCGCACCAGCTCGTAAGGGGCCTGAAAACTGGTGATCGGGCGCGGATCCACCTGGATATTCATCCGCTCGTCCACGACCAGGTCCACCCCCATCCGTCCGAGCAACTCCATGGTGGTGGTGACGTCCTGCAAGTGCGGGACGTTGCGGATGGTCATGGGAGCTTCGGCCAGCAGGGTGGCGGCCAGGATCGGCAGCACCGCGTTCTTGGCCCCGGAGGCGCGCAGTTCGCCCTGAAGCGGCACGCCGCCGTTAATGATGAGTTTGCTCATGAAAATCTCGTTTCCGGAGTCAGGATTGCTGTCGTTGCCAGGCGTCGGGCGTGTAGGTTTTGAGCGCCAGAGCGTGAATGTCCTCGCGCGCCAGCCGCTCGCCCAGCGCTGCATACACCAGACGATGTTGCTGGACCAGCGACTTGCCCGCGAAGGCGGCGCTCACGACCACGGCTTCGAAATGGACGCCGTCGTCGCCGCGGACCATAACCCGCGCCTCCGGCAATCGTTCTTGAATCAGACGCTCGATATCCTGGGCCTGCATACTATCCTTCGACGGGTTTCCAAACTTGAAAAATGGAGGCGGAATGCGGCCGGGGAGAGGACCAGCCGTTTGCTATGAGGTGAGGGGTAGCACCGTATCCAGATCGGTGACTTCGATGATCGCCCGCATCTGCGCCGGGACGTTGATGAACATCACGGTTTGCTGGCGGCGCTGGACCCAGCCCAGCCAAACCACCAGCAGAGCCACGCCCGCGCTGTTGGCGTGACTGACCCCTTGCAGATCGATTCGGGCCGGCGGGTCATCGGTCAACAGCGGCTCGGTCGCGTTCCACAACACCGCGACCGAGTCGAAATCCAGGTCGCCCCGAACCCGCAGGGTATCGCCTTCGCGTTCGGCGGTTGCCGTGGCCATCAGCGGGGATTCCGCGTGCCGTTACGCTGTTGCAGGTCGGCGATCACCGCGTCCAGGCCATTGTCGCGAATCTGCGTGGCGAAAGTCCCACGATAGTTGGTTACCAGGCTGACGCCATCCACGGTCACGTCGTAAACCTTCCAGGCGTCGTTGCCGAGGTGCATGCTGTAGTTGATCTGGATCGGCTGGCCGGCTTTCAACCGGACCTCGGTCTTGATCGTAGCCTCATTACCTTCCACCGCGCCCGGCTGCGGCGGCACCCGGACTTCCTCGTTCGCGTATTCCAGCAGGGCCTTGGCGTAGGTGCGCACCAGCAGCGTGCGGAATTCCTCGGTGAAACGGCGACGCTGCTCCGGAGTGGCTTGCTGCCAGGCCCGGCCCAGCACCCAGCGCGACATCAACTCGAAATCGAAATTGGGCAGCACGATCTGATCGACCAGCCCGTAAATCTGGCTCGAATCCTGTTTCAGCGCGGCGTAGTTCTGGCGCAGGGCGCTCAGCATCCGCGCCGAAGTGTCCTCAACCACCTCCTGCGGAGGCTTGGCGGCGGCCCAGGCCACGCCGCTGACCAGCGTCAGCAGCAACAAACCGCAAGCAATCGCTTTCTTCATTAGAACCTGATAACTCCTTAGTGCTGACTAGTAACCACTGGCGACTAACCATTAGCCGCCAGTCATGGCGTCTTGGCCGGCGGCTTATCGCCTGAAACGGCGTTGGTGACCATCCGGCCGATCAGCTTTTCCAGCACCAGCGCTGACTGGGTCAACTTCAGGCTGCCACCGTTCTTCAGATACTCATCCATGCCGCCGGGTTCCAGCCCCACGTACTGTTCGCCCAGCACTCCCGAGGTCAGGATGCTGGCGCTGGAATCCGTCGGCAACTGATTGTATTTGGGTTCGATGGACAGGGTGACCACCGCTTCGTAGCTGCGCGTATCCAGGTCGATGCCGACCACCCGGCCGATGCGCACGCCGCCCAGGGTGACCGGGGCGCGAACCTTGAGACCGCCGATGTTCTCGAACCGGGCAGTGATCTTGTAGCCCTTGTCCTCGCCCAGCTCGGCGATATTGCTGACCTTCATGGCCAGCATGAAAAAGGCGGCCAGCCCCAGGGCGACGAAGATCCCGACCGCCAGCTCCAGTTTTTTGAGGTTGCCCATTGCGCTCTAGACTCCGAAAAAGATGGCGGTCAACACGAAATCCAGCGCCAGCACCACCAGGGCGGTGTTCACCACCGTGCGGGTGGTCGCCAGGCTGATGCCTTCCGAGGTAGGGATGGCGTCGTAGCCTTCGAAGACCGCAATCCAGTTGGCCACCCAGCCGAACGCCAGGCTCTTGATGACCACGCCGTTGATCACGTCGTCGACCAGTCCGACCGCTGCCTGCATCTGCGACCAGAAGGCGCCGCTGTCCACGCCGAGCTGGCGAACGGCGACGAAATAGCCGCCCAGAATGCCGATGGCGGTGAAAATGCCGGCGAGCAGCGGCATGGCGATGAAGCCGGCGACAAAGCGGGGCGCGAAGACCCGGGCGAACGGGTCCACCGCCATCATCTGCATGGCGGCGAGCTGTTCGGTGGCTTTCATCAGACCGATTTCCGCCGTGATCGCCGAACCCGCCCGCGCCGCATAAAGCAGCGCCGCCAAAACCGGCCCCAGTTCCCGCACCAGCGACAGGGCCACGACCGTGCCCAAGCTCGACGTCGCGCCGAAATCCACCAGGTTCGCGTAGCCCTGCAACCCGAGCACCATGCCCACGAACAGGCCGGACATGGCGATGATCGGCAGGGACAACACGCCCACCGAGTAGAGCTGTTTGACGATCAGGCTGGGACGTTGGGCCAGCGTGGCCAGCGCGCCCAGTAACCGTAACAGAAACAAGGTCGCCCGCCCCAGGCGATTGAGCCAGCCCAGCGTTGATCGCCCCAGCCGTTGCAAGCCGTCAATCACGGGACGACTCCTCCGTTAGCGACAGGTCTTGGACATAAGACGGCGCCGGATAATGGAACGACATCGGACCATCGGGCAGGGCGTGCAGAAATTGTTCGACCCAGGCCGAATTGGAGCGTTCCAAGGCTTGCGGGGGGCCATGATCTGCGACCGAACCGTCGGAAATCAGGTAGATGTAATCGGCGATCGAGGCCGTTTCCTTGACGTCGTGGGAGACGATGACGCTGGTCAATCCCAGCGCGTCGTTGAGCGTGCGAATCAGCTTGATCAGTACGCCCATGGTGATGGGATCCTGGCCGGAGAAAGGTTCGTCGTACATGATCATCATCGGGTCCAGGGCGATGGCGCGCGCCAGTGCCGCCCGCCGAGCCATGCCGCCGGACAGCTCGCTCGGCATCAGATCACGCGCCCCGCGCAACCCGACCGCCTCCAGCTTCATCAGCACCAGCGTGCGAATCAGGTTTTCCGGCAGGCGGGTGTGCTCGCGTAGCGGGAAGGCGACGTTCTCGAACACGGTCAGGTCGGTGAACAGCGCGCCGCTTTGAAACAGCATGCTCATGCGTTTGCGCAACTGGTACAGTTCCTTGCGCCCGAGTTCGTGGACGCAGGCCCCGTCCACCTCGATGCGGCCAGCGTTGGGACGAATCTGACCGCCGATCAGCCGCAGCAAGGTAGTCTTGCCGGTGCCGCTCGGTCCCATGATGGCCGTAACCTTGCCGCGTGGGATGTCCAGATCCACGTTCCGGAAGATGATTCGGTCGCCGTAGTGGAACGATAGGCCGCGCACGGTCACGAGAGAAGATCGGTCGGGCGAATCGCTTGGAGATGGAACGGCGGTAGCAGACATCGGGTTGGAAGCAGGCCAGGGATTGTAGCGGATGATATTGATTAAAGTTCGATAGTTTCCCGTCAAGCCGCCGACAAGTCAAATCAACCACCAATTTTCACATCGATGAACCTTGGCAATTACCGGTTTGTGCGACTATCTTTATAAAGACGATACCCCGTCGGCGCACTGGCCGGCGCACGTATTCGATTTGCCCGTCGCCACTAGCGGGCGCGGATTGCAACCACCACCACGCAAAGGTAGGACCATGGCGAAGAAGTACATCTACAAGTACACCGAAGGGGATGGCAAGAATAAAATGCTGCTGGGCGGCAAGGGCGCCAATCTGTGCGAAATGACGCAGATCGGCCTGCGGGTGCCGCCGGGTTTTGTGATCACCACCGAGGCCTGTCTGGATTACATCGCCAACAACCGTCTGCCCGACGGATTGATGGACAACGTGCGCGAGAACATGGTCTGGCTGGAAAAGGAAACCGGCAAGCAGTTCGGCGGCGCGGCCAATCCGTTGCTGGTCTCGGTGCGCTCCGGTTCCGCCATGTCCATGCCCGGCATGATGGACACCATCCTCAATCTCGGCCTGAACGAAACCACGCTGGCCGGCCTGATCAAGCTGACCGGCAATGAGCGTTTCGGCTACGACGCCTATCGCCGCTTCATTCAACTGTTCGGCAAGATCGCCCTCGGCGTGGACGACGCCAAATTCGACGAGCACTTCGAGGCGATCAAGCGCCGCGCCGGGGTCAAGGTCGATCTGGGCCTGAGCGCCAGCGATCTGAAGGACATCGGCCAACTGTTCTTGCAAGTCGTGCAGAAGGAGACCGGCAGGCCCTTCCCGCAAGACCCCTACGAGCAACTGGAACTGGCGATCAAGGCGGTATTCAACTCCTGGATGGGCCAGCGCGCGGTCGATTACCGCCGCGAGTTCAAGATCACCCCGGAAATGGCCAACGGCACCGCCGTCAATGTGGTGACGATGGTGTTCGGCAACATGGGCAACGACTGCTCCACCGGCGTCGGCTTCACCCGCGACCCCGGCACCGGCGAGAACGTGATGTACGGTGAATACCTGGTCAATGCCCAGGGCGAGGACGTGGTGGCCGGCATCCGTACCCCCAAGCCGGTCATGGAGATGAAGGAAGAGATGCCGGAGATGTTCCGGCAGTTGGTCGAACTGCGCAACAAGCTGGAAGGCCACTATCACGAAGTTCAGGATTACGAGTACACCATCGAGAAGGGTACGCTCTACTGCCTGCAAACCCGCAACGGCAAAATGAACGCCGCCGCGATGGTGCGCAGCTCGGTGGAAATGGCCAACGAGGGCCTGATCAGCCGCGAAAAGGCGCTGCTGCGCATCGACCCTGAATCGCTGGAACAGATGATGTTCCCGCAGCTCGACCCGAAACATAAGGCCGCCCCCGCCTCGCAGGGCATGGGCGCTTCCCCTGGCGCGGCCTCCGGCAAGATCGTGTTCGACGCCGATACCGCCGTGAAACGCGGTCGCGGCGATGGCGAGAAGATCATCCTGGTGCGCGAGGAAACCAAGCCGGAAGACATTCACGGCTTCTTCGCGGCGGTCGGCATTCTGACCAGCCGCGGCGGCAAGACCTCGCACGCGGCGGTGGTGGCGCGCGGCATGGGCAAGCCCTGCGTGGTCGGCGCGGAGGACATCGACGTCAACGTCCACCAGCGTCAGGCCACCATCGGCGACACCGTGCTGCACGAGGGCGATGTGGTGACCATCGACGGCGGCACCGGCCGCGTCTTCTTGGGTGAAATACCCACCGTCGAGCCGGAATTCACCCCGGAACTGCGCACCCTGCTGGGCTGGGCCGATGAAATCGCCACCCTCAAGGTGATGGCGAACGCGGACACCCCGGACGCCGCGCAGCGCGCCTCCAACTATGGGGCGATGGGCATCGGCCTGTGCCGCACCGAGCGCATGTTCAACGCCAAGGAACGCCTGCCGATCGTGCTGGAGATGATTCTGGCCGAAACCACCGAAGACCGCGAGGCCGCCCTGGCGAAACTGCTGCCGATGCAGCGCGGCGACTTCAAGGAAATCTTGCGGGTGATGGCCCCGCGGCCGGTGACGATCCGCCTGCTCGACCCGCCGATCCATGAGTTCCTGCCCTCCGAGCAGACCCTGGTGGACGACATCGAGCACCTGCGCCATCTGCGTCAGACCGCGCAGGGCCTGGAGGCGATCAGCCAGATTCTGGCCCAGGCCAACCCGAAGGCGGTCGAGCAGCTCGGCATCCTCAACGACAGCCATCTGGTGTCGGACGTGCTGGCCAAGAAGGAGGAAATCCTGCAAAAAGCCCGCGCCCTGCACGAAATCAATCCGATGCTGGGCCATCGCGGCGTCCGTCTCGGCCTGACCTATCCCGAAATCTACAAGATGCAGATCCGCGCCATTCTGGAAGCGGCGGCGGAATGTATTCAGGAGAAGATCGACGTCCACCCCGAAATCATGGTGCCGCAGGTGTGCACCGTGGAAGAGCTGAAGCGGGTGAGGGCGCTGGTGGACGAGGTGCTGCCCGAGGTCGAGGCCAAGTACGCGGTCAAGGTGCATTTCGAGTTCGGCACCATGATGGAAGTGGTGCGGGC
>JBDHRD010000141.1:0-8521 GCA_039807425.1 Candidatus Contendibacter sp.
GCTGCCCGTCCCTGGCTGTTGACCGCTGCCCGTCCCTGGCTGTTGACCGCTGCCCGTCCCTGGCTGTTGACCGCTGCCCGTCCCTTCCGGCTTAGATTTCTCTGTTAAAGTCCCTTCCTTAAGGATGGCCTTCAATTCTACTTCACTTGTGACACCGAGTTTTTTAAGTAAATCAAGTACGCCAGGTTCGATACCAGCCTCCCTGGCCAGAGCTTCAATGATTGGCGGTTTAAAATGAATCTTAGAAAGCAGAAATGGATTTTCCTTCCACCCAGTACTTGTGAAGAGGATATTGTTTGGTGGCTGAAGATCACCATTACAATCCGGCACCCAAGAAATCTGATTGAGCTGACGGATAAAGGCTGCATCGAATGGGTAGCTACGATATGTATAATAAAACCAACTATAAGTTCCGGAAAAAATTCGCGCACCACGCTGATTTTCAACATCGCACAGTGCCTCCCAGAGCAATCCAGCCCTGCGCTTAGCTTCCTGTTTATCAAATTTCGGGAATATCCCCAGTAATTCTTGTAAACCACGGATAGTGTGGTCCTTAATTTTTTCGTCACTACTGCAACCTTGGTTACCCTCTTTGCGTCGCATCTCCAAACGCTCGGCATTGCTAAATTGAGTATTAATCTCAATCTGCTGCAAATACCCTGCTACGCCACAAGCTTCAAAAAGTTTCCTTATTTCCTCTCCTTTCATACAATTAAGCGAATCATCTACGATTAAGACACCAGGTACATTACTAAACAGTTCTTTCAAGCGACCTGTTGCCATGTATACCTGCGAAGGTTGATATAAGCAGAGAGTGTTCGACTGGGTGCTAACTGCGGCCAAAAAATGACTTTTATCCAAAGCAGAAACGAGTTCGCTACGTTTTATTGCGGAATCAGTACGGAAAGCGGCCAGTATGCGCTTAATGTCATCAGTATAACTGTCTGGGGGTACTGATTTTGGAGAGATACTTTGGTAGCGCGGTAAAAGATTCTTGATTACATCGTCTACGATATCTGGCACAGTCAATCCAAGAGTAGTGAGAAAATTTTTTGCACTACTCTTTTCACAAACCGCACGCTTCACTGTAGAGAAATCAGTTAGATTTGGACCGGGTAAAAAAGGTTTTAGCGGCCCATCTTGGCTAGCTGTTACATGTTGACCGCTTTCAAGTCGAACGAGCGCAATATCTCTCAAACGTTCTTTACGACCTAGAGCAGGTTGACTATTCAAGAACTCATAAAGCTGGACGATCCACTCATCGGCCTGTGCTTCTAAAAACGGTTTAGTAAGCTTGGGTACAATGGTCTCTGGTGTTATTTCATTAATCTTAAGTTCATCCATAAGATATCGGCGTAACTCCGGGGTACGATTTTGGGTGATTTCCTCACTGAGCCACGCGACTTCATTTTTTTCACCAAGGAGTGCAGCAAGTTGGCTAGAATTGAACAATTGCCGAAGCTCTTGGGTGCGAGCTAATTTCGCCTGCTTGGCTGATAAATACCCTTGCCCATATTTTGGCAAAAGTTTTTCAGTAGACAGAGATTGATATGCCTTATCGAAAATTGACGCAAACAGAGTGTTTCTAAATTTGTCCCGGTTTAATGGTAGGCAATTAAATGTATCTACAGTCAGCAAGCCTTGATCACGTAGTTCTAGCAGCGTCTGTTGAAGAAGATCTGCTGTTTTATTGATGAGATCTTGATTCCACGGATCATCTCGAGGAATATTGTCTCGGCTCGGCGTAGTTCGATATGGACCTTGGATAAGAAAGCCGAGATTTGTAGACAAAATAGTAGGAAAATATACGACTAATGTTGAGTCATTAATCGAATTAATTACCCAATTACTGCTATCTTTAGACTTTTTTCTCAACTGAAAAGCGATCTCAATGCATCCTGCTTTTTGGCCTTCACTTGTGAATACCTCACTTGAGAAAATGCGCCATTTTTCCTCTTCAGTTTCCTGATTTTTATACTCCCCTATAATAGTTACATCGCGGGCTAGTGCACTGATTTTATTTGGCTTACTTCTTATATAGATACCTGATAAGTTACCAGCAGACCAAGAAATTGTTTCAATTTTTCTCAGAAAAAGTAAGGATCGAAAACCGAGTCTTTTTAATCCATTGATAATTTCTTCAGTTGCTGAAGTGTCATCTGGCCGGAATGGAAGCTTCAATATTGTTTGGTTAGGCTTCAAAAGGATGGGTGATATTACCCTCGGCCAGACAAAGGAATCAATAGCGAAGTGTTCTTCACCGGAGTGGATTTCTGGACAATCTGTGAATGCATAAACTGACTTGAAGCCGATTCCGAAACGTCCGATGGAATTGATATCCTTGGTACTCTCGGCGATTCCACATATACCACGCACATCCGGTTCATCAAATGGCTTTCCCCAATGAGTGATTAGAAGCACGTCCGCCCTTAGTTCGAACTGAACTTCTCGTTGTATATTCCCATTTTGACGCCGATTATAAGCATCTTCGGCATTTTGCAAAAGTTCAAAAATGAAGTGGGTTCGATCATCATAGCGATTTGCTAACAGCATTGGTCCAATCCGACCAATGTCGGTGCCGTATTTTCGCTCATTATCGGTTCTAATAGCATCATAGTTGATTGACATGAGTGAATTTCCTCTTTTCCATTTTGAATTGTCGTAAGTTGAGGTGATCGAATTTAAGGTTTAATATCAAAATTTGGAACACTACCTGTTCCTCGGAACCGACGTGCGCTGGGCGCGACCGCCGATTCACGACCTTCAAACCGTTGGCGCACCACCAGCACCCGTTGGCGGAGAAACTTGAAGAGGCCGCGATGATCGGTGGGATCTTGGCCATCCCACTGCTCTACAGCGATGCTGATAACGGGATCGTGGTTGCGCAAGGCGTCCATGGTTTCCATGAGGGCACGATGCTCCTTCGATTCCACCGACGTATTGCCGGAAAACAGGACCACATCGCTGATACGCCCAGCGTAAGGCGATTCTTCATCGAACAGTAACGTCAGGGTGGGACCTGGCACCGGACGATCCTGCACGAGCCGATACTGGCCCGTCACACGTTCCCGTTCGTAGGGATCATTGTTGACGGCAACCCAGGAAACCAGCACCGGCGCGCGATCATTCACAATGGAGTTACCGTCCACCATGGCAACACTTCATAGTTATGCTGATATTGCGAAGATTAACTGATTGTTATGAATGTTCATTTTTCTGGTTATTGAGCATATTGTTCCAATCGGTGGGTCAGTTATGAAGGGTTTTGTGTGGCGGACCACCCAGTCACCCAAGCAGGTCCAGCTTGGAGCGGGCGCCGCATCGTTCGCCTCGGCAGATCAACACACCCTGCCCTGCCAGTTCCGCGAGTCGCTGGCTGGCTTCCAAGCGGCTCACGCTGAAAATTTTAAGATAATCGGCATGTTGGATAAACCACTACTTTACTAAAAGATTCTGAACAGGATTTTAGCGAATCTGGTGCAGAATAGTGCTTGCCTTGCTCGAACGTAGTCAGGCATTTCACAGAACAAAAAAAGGCTTCCGATGACCCAACCCGTGATCGCCCCCGGCATGAGGGTTCTCTGCCGGGATGCCGAATGGCTGGTGACCGGCGTGAGCGCCGAAAAGCACTTCCAGACCATCCGCTGCGTCGGCGCGGATGACTTGGTGCGCGGCCATGAAGCGGCGTTTTTGACGCTGCTGGATGACATCCTCCCGATCGATCCGCGCGCGACCCGGCTGGTCCGCGACGGCGGTCCCCGGTCTCTCGACCGCGCCCGGCTATTCCTGGAAGCCCAGTTGCGGCAGATGCCGTTGACCGATCCCCAACCGCGGGTTGAGGGCCTGGGCGCCTTCAAGCCGATGCCCTACCAGCGGGAAGCGGTGCAGCGCGCCTTGCTGCAAATGCGGCCCCGACTCCTGCTGGCCGATCAGGTCGGTCTCGGCAAAACCATTGAAGTGGGCATGATCCTGAGCGAGTTACTGCGTCGTGGTCGTGCGAGCCGCATCCTGGTGCTGACCAAGAAGTCGATGCTGACCCAGTTCCAGGCCGAGCTCTGGAACCGTTTCGCCATTCCGCTGGTGCGCCTCGACTCGGCCGGCGTCGCCAAATTGCGCCTGCGGATTCCCGCGTCGAAAAATCCGTTCGAGGTCTACCATCGCGTCATCATTTCGATGGACACCCTCAAGGACATTGGCCGGTATCGCCATTTTCTGGAGGACACCCGCTGGGACGTGGTCGTCATCGACGAGGCCCACAATGTCGCCGCCGCGGCCAACCCCGAGAAGCAGCTCAACTACCGCCTGGCGCGGCTGCTGTCCCGCCGGACCGACAGCCTGATCCTGACCACCGCCACGCCCCACAACGGTCGCCGCGAAACCTTTGGCCGGCTCATTACGCTGCTCGACTGGTCGGCCATTCCCGACCCCAAGTTCCGCGAATACGACCCCGAGGACATCGCGCCGTTTTTCCTGATGCGCTTCAAGGAAGACGTGCGCGGCGAGGCTGGCGATCAGTTCGCCGAGCGCCAGGTGACGCCGCTGGCCGCCACGACAGTGGAGGCCGGCGCGGAGGAAGAAGCCCTCTATGCGGAACTGGGCCGGCTCCGTCGCCTGGCCAGAACCGGCCAGTTCAGGACCGAGGCCATCATCCGGTGGGGCCTGTACAAGCGCTTCCTGAGCAGCCCCGAGGCCTGCCGGTCTACGGTCGCCAAGCGCCTCGCCCATCTCGGCGCCAGCCCGGACCGGGAGGACGAGGCCGCTGCCCTGGCCGCGCTGCAAGAACGCCTCTCCGCCCTGTCCATCGCCGGCAGCCGCCGCTTCCAGTTGCTGGTGCGCGAACTGCGCGCCATGGGTTGGACCGGCCGGCCCGACAGCCCGCGCATCCTGCTGTTCACCGAAAGCACCGTTACCCAGGCGGCGCTGGCGCGCGAGCTGGCCCGGGAATTTGGCCTCCCGTTCAGCGACCGGCACGAAGATCAGCCGGGCCAGGTCCTGGCCATCATCCACGGCGGCCAGCCCGACGTGACGCTCGCCAAAACCGTCGAAGCCTTCGGCACCGGCAGCAGCCCAATGCGCCTGCTGGTGGCAACCGACGTGGCCTCGGAAGGCGTGAACCTGCACCACGAGTGCCATAACATCATTCACTACGACCTGCCCTGGTCGATCATCACCCTGATTCAGCGCAACGGCCGCATCGACCGTTTCGGCCAGCGCCACCATCCGATCATCCGTTATCTGATGGTGCGCACCCGTGCAGGCGAACTGAAGGGCGACGAGGAACTCTTTTCCCGCCTGGTCGCCAAGGTGGAGGAAATCAACCGCAGCACGCGCACCGGGGAAAGCGTCCTCAAGCTGTACGACCCCGAGGCGGAAGAGGCCTATATCGCCGAGAACGGTTTGCTCGCAGGCGACGCCGATCTCCTCGACCGGGCAAATCCGCAAACCGCCGAGAGCGCCGGCCTGGAAGCGGACCTGATGGCCGCGAATCTGGCCGGCCATGAGGATTTTCTGGCTTTTCTGCTGGGCAACGCACCGGCGTTCCCTCTCCCCCCAACTTCACAGCCCTCACTCCCAACTCCTCTCCCGCCAGCGGGCGAGGGAAGCAAACGCTTACCCGCCGACAACTCGCGCGTCCGGCTCTACGACGACGCCCGGTTCCTGGAGGCTGGCTACCGCTACCTGAAGGACGAAATGGGCGACCACCGCTGGCGCGATCTCGAAAAAACCGGGAATCTGTGGCTATTGACCCCGCCGCCCGAACTCAAGCGCCGGCTGGGCGCGCCGGATGCCGAGGATGGGGTGATCTTCGGCGCCACCGCGCTGCCGGAAGAGGCCTGGCCCGAGCAGGGAGAATTCCATTTCACCGCCGACCCGGAGCGAGTCAACCTGGCTATCCGCGCCGCGCTGGCGATGAAGGGCCAATGGAGCAACGAATTGCTGCTGACCGAGCAGCATCCGGTCCTGCGCTGGCTGGCGGAGCGGTTGATGATGCTGATGCCGCGCGGCGAAGCGCCGCTGATCGCCTCGCCCCACCTGCAACCCGGCGAACTCTGCTTCTGCTTCATCGGCCAGGTCAGCTCCCGCGCCGGAACGCCGCTGATCGTCGATACCCACGCCATCTCCTTCCAGAAAGGCGGCGGCTACCGCCAGCAACCGCTGCGGGAGGCGCTCGCCCGCGCGCGCTTTGACCAGCTCGCCGATACCGGCCAGCGCGGCGCGCTGTCGCCGGATATCCTCCAGGGCTTCGTCGTCGCGGCGGTCGAGGAAAGCCTGAAGTCCCTGAACATGCTCAAGACCGAACGCCAGCAGGCCGTCAAGCCCATGCTCGAAAAAGAAGAAGCGCGCCTGGCGCGCTGGCGTGATCGCCGCATCGCCAAGCTGGACGAAACCTTGGTCGGTTTGGCTCCGGACAGCCGGCAGGCCGCTCAGCTCCGGCAGGAAAAGGACGAGATCGAACGTTACCTCAAGGACCGGCGCGAGAACTGGCGCGAGGCCCACTTTGAGGCCGCCCCCCAAGCCACCACGCGCCTGGTGCTGGCCATTGAGAGCGTTTGAACATGGCCCTGGACACCAGCATCCACAACGTCGGCGACTATTACGCCGCTCACTATCTCGACAGCCAGTTTCAGAAGGATGTCGAGCCGATCCTCAAGGTTTGGCGTCCGCTGGGCAGCGCCAGTCCCGCCCGTCGGCTGGCGGCGTTGTCGGAACCCTATTTTCGCGCCAAATCCCAGGCGCTGGATTACGACCAGCCGCTGCCGCGGGTTGGGGCGACCGAACCGGAACTGGCCGGCTGGCACGGGCAACTGTTGCAGGCGCTGGGCTATACGCTGGACCGCCAACCCCTGGCGCTGGCGTCGGAAAAGCTGCGGCTGCCGATCCTGGTGCGGCTTTACCGGCACCGCCAGCCTTGGCTGGTCGTGGCCGAGGCGCCGTTCTGCCTGCCCGACGCCAGCCTGCCGGCGGACGCCATGCCGGAAGACCCGCTGGATCAGGCCGTCGAGCGGCTGCCGCCTGACGATGACGAGGCGTTCAAATCCTTCGCCGGGCTCTGGTCGGAGGCGCTGCCGCTGATCTTCCGCCAGGAAGACGCGCCGCGCTGGCTGATGCTGCTGTCCGGCAGCCAGATTCAGCTCTTCGACCGGCACGCCTGGGCGCAGGGGCGCTACCTGCGCTTCGATCTCGACGACGCCTTCGGGCGGCGCGAAGCGGGGGCCTTCGAGGCGATTGCGCTCTTGCTGGGCGCGGCGACGCTGGCCCCCGAGGCCGAAGCGGAAGAACCCTTGCACGAACGGTTGCAGGGCCAGAGCCACCGGTTCACTCATGGCGTGTCCAAGGCCCTGCAAGGTCAGGTGCGGGAGGCGATCACCGCCATCGCCAACGCCTGGGTGGAGGATCGCCGCAATCGCAAGCTGTCCTACCTGCGGCTGGGCGATGACGAACCGGCGCTGCCCGATGATCGCCGCGAGATTGATGCCGAGATTCTGCGGCGCGAAGCCCTGGTCTTTGTCTATCGGCTGCTGTTCTGCCTGTACGCCGAGGCCCACGCCAGCGATCTCGGCGCGTTGCCGATCAACGAGGAGGTCTACCGGCTCGGCTACAGCCTGGAGGCGCTGCGCGATTTGGCCGATCTGGGCGAGCCGGGCGTGACCAGCGAGAACGGGGCCTATTTTCACGAGCATCTGCGAAAGCTGTTTGCGCTCATTCATCAGGGTTTCGGCCAGGACCGGCCGGCGGCGGATGCGGCTTCCACCGATTCGCCGCTGTTCACCCATCAGGACGATCTGTTCGGCGGTGGCCAGCAGGCATTGGCGCTCGCCAGCCGGGGGGACGCGCTGGAGGTGGGGCGGGCCCGGCATTTCACCATCCAGCCGCTCACCGCCACGCTGTTCGATCCGCAATCCACGCCGTTGCTGGACCGGACCCGGCTGCCGAACCGCGTGTTGCAGCAGGTCATCCGCTGTCTCTCGATGGGCGTCGATGAGAAGACCGGCACGATTGGCCGCATTGATTACGGCAATCTCGGCGTCGTGCAACTGGGCGCGGTTTATGAAGGCCTGCTGTCCTGGAAGGGATTTTTCGCCACCGAGAACCTGATCCAGGTGTGCTCGACCAAAAAGCAGAACGCGAGCGCCAGCGACGAGGAGGAAGGCGAAGGCGCCGAGGACGCCGAGGACGAAGCCCCGCCACCCCGGCGCGGCGCCCCGGCGGGCGTCTTCGCTGATGCGATTCCCGCCGACCTGCCGACCTGGTTCGTGCCGGAAGCACAGAAAGAACAGTTCAGACCCGGCGAACTGATCCTTGAACGCCGCACCGGCAAGCCGCGCATCTACCGCAAGGGTGAGTTCATCCTGCATCTCAACGGCATCGACCGGGCCGAGACCGCTTCCTACTACACGCCGGAAGTGCTGACCGAGGCGCTGGTGCGCGAGGTGCTGGCCGAACGGCTCAAAGACTTCACCCCGGACCGGGCCGATGCGATTCTGGGGTTGACTCTGTGCGAACCGGCCATGGGTTCGGC
>JBDHRD010000142.1:0-8501 GCA_039807425.1 Candidatus Contendibacter sp.
AAACGCGTTCCCGAGCACCGCGCAGGTTGGAAATGAACTCGGTGTCGTAACCGTTGGCCGGAAAGAACATGGTGAAAGCGCCCGGTTCCGTGTCGTCGAAATGCGACTCGATCATGATCGCAATACGCTTGGGATACGGATGAGATGACATGGTGGTAATCCTCCTGCGGACGAGGTGTGGCGGCGATCAGCGCACGTTAGTGAACGTGGCGCGGTAGATCTTGCGGCTGCCAGGAGCGGCCACCGTCGTCGGGTCGAGTTTCGCCAGGTGACCGGCGTAGAAATACGGTCGCACCGTAGCTTGCTCCGGGGGTTGTGCGAAGGCGTAGTAGAGCGTCACCGGTTGGCTGTGGAATTGCTGGGCGGTGATGTAGCCGACCAGGCAGTGCTCGAAGGAATGCAGGGAATTTTTCCAGGAATGCTGTTTCGGGAAGCAGTTCGCCGCTCCCGGTCCGCACGGGTAAGGCCGGTTGGTGCGGCCATCGACCATGTGCCAGATTTCGTGGTTCTGGTGATCGACCATGTACTTGAACCAGTAAGCGTAGGTGTTGATCAAATAGCCGGCATAATTGGGGTCGATCAGGCTGAAGGTGGCGGAGACTTGATCCAGTTCGGCCAAACCCCACCACTCTTTGTCGGGGTCGATGGTCCCGTCGAGCAGCGGTCGCCGACTCCACGATCCCGTTTCGGGGATATAGGCCTGCGCCAGCAGCGCGGTGGCGTTGCGCCAACCGAATTCAACCAGGTTGAGGTTGCCGGTCAGCCGACCGATGAAGTGGATCATCCACAGGGTCTTGACCGAATGGCCGAAGTCGGTGTGCGGCGTCTCCAATCGACGGGTGGCGGTGGCGGTGGCGGCGCCCCAGAACAGGTTCTGGCGCGGGCTGTAGAATTGCTCGATCAGGGTACGCGCCAGCTGCGCCAGATCGTTTGTCCACTCGGTGCGGTGGGGTTCGGGCAGGGCGGGCGTCGCCGCGAGCATGAACGCGTAGACTTGATCGAGCTGCGCGACCAGTTCGCGCTGATCGGGGGTATCGCCATCCGGCGACAGCTCGCGCACCCAGGTCACGAACTGCTGTTCCGGGTCGAAATAGGTGCGGAAAATGTGGTTCTTCAGCGCCAGCAAATCGTCCAGCAGTTTCGGGTCGCGGGTCAGGTAATAGACCATGCCGATGCCGGTGGCGGCATAGGCGAGGTCTTGGCTGGTTCGCTGCAACGACGCCGGACCCGGAACCCACTGGCCCTCTCGAAAAGTCCGGTAGCTGGAGGCGCCTCCGTTCTGGGTGTCGAAGAAATGGGCTCGCTCGAAGTCGATGCCGTCGTAGGCCAGTTTCAACAAACTTTCGTCGCCGGTCAGGTGGAAGGCCACCGCATAGGCGTAAATCTGCCGCGATAACGCGCGCAGATATTGGCGCTGCTCCGGATAGACGAACACGATGCCCGATGCGGCATAGCGCTGTTCGGGACAGAGTCGGGCTGGATCGATCGGCGAGCCATCGTTGCAGCGATACGTCGGGAAATTGCCGCGTGGATTGCCGATGGCCGAGTCCATCAGCCAGAACGGCAACAGGTCGTCCCGTAGATGGGCGAGCCACCGTTCCCCCGTCGGCAAACGGGTCAATAGCTCGTTCAAGCTGTATTGGGGGACCGATTTTGGCGCGGTCGCCGTTTCGACCGCGCCTCCCGCCGAGGCAACCGACAAAGCGGTCGTCAACACTACCGCAATGCCGGCGGCCTTGGCACGATCGCCGAACAGGATTTGGCGTATCACGATGTTATCTCCTCGAAGGGTTTGTCGGTTTTTCTCGATTCTGGCAAGAGTCCAACGGTCGGATTTTTTGAGTCCCACCGAAACGAAAGCCTGGCCGGCCTTCAGCGCGTTGCTTCGGTGCGGAAATCGGAGCGGACCGCGATTTCTGTCTACAACCAAAAGAATGTTTCATTCGTTTGCTCGTAGAAGCGGCGAGTCTCGACGGGAAAAATCGGTTGGTTTGGACGGCGCCAAATCCCCGCGTGGAGCAAAGCACCCGCTCGACCGTCCGTTTTGGTTACGGTGCGGCTGGTTTCGCTCCAAGCGCGCCATCCGCGGCGATTTCAATGGACCAGCCCGGCGTGTCGCCAAAAGCGAGATCGATCTGGCGCGGCTCTTTTCCGTCGATGCCGGCATCCGCTTCGAGCGCGTACTTGCTGGCGGCGCCAACGATGAAGGGTCCTTTCTGGCGAAGGCCGAACAGCCCCCTGCACGTCCCCAAGAACAGCCCGCCGCCGGTCGTGGTCGGAGCGGCGGTGGAATCGGGCGGTCGCGTGGGAATGGCCAAGCCGAGATCTGACTTGGATGCGCCCGCATCGACGAAACATCCACCCGTCACTTGGCCGTTCGAGGAAACTTCCAAAACCACGACGACGAATTTGCTATTGTTCGAAATCGCGTTGAGCACCGGTCCCGACATGACATCTCCTCTCGGCCGCGAAGGGCCGACGAATGGCGGCCAAAAAATTAGCAAAGTTGATGCATCTTTCGGGAAATGGCGCGAGGTCATTTCCTGCCGTACCCGACGCGACGTTTTCGATCGGAAACTCCGGGATGGCGGCGCAACCGACCGGCGCTCGGGTCGCCGCACCGGCTTCCACGGCAATGGATCGCGCGCCATCGGCTCTTTGCCCGGGCCAGGTTCGCTCTCCGGCGTTGCCGGGGCGATCTTGGCCACGAGCGCCGTCCTGTCGAGGGTCGGGCAGCCCAAGCAGGCTCTCACTCATGAAGGGATAGCACAAAGTCGCGCGATGTCAACTTTAAATCACTAGCAAATCGTTATGATGTGGTCCACTCGAGCCCCCGTTTTGCGATGGAGGCTTCCCAAAGATCTACCGATTCAGAGCGTTAGTGGTTCCGAAGTATCGTTACTGTGGCAATCATCATCAAATTCTTCGTAATCGTAATATGGCTATGATGCCCCTAACCAACGCACTCACTGGCATGCCGTGAACTCGGTCCTTGAAAATGGATACATCGGTGGCTGTGGCCCCGTGATGCATGTCGTTATTCACCAACACCTCCTCAACTTCGCCGGAATCGGATCGGCGGGCGGATCGTTCCCCAGATCGACGACCACCGGCTGCTCGTGCAGAACCTCGGCGGTGGGGTAAGTCCTCGCCCGCGCGATGACTGCGCGCCAGGGCGACCAGCCGGTCGGTAGTGGCGCTTTCGGGGTCGAGACCGACGAGGGTCGGGCGGGGTGGAGCGGGGTCGGGCTTATGGATCATGAAAGGATTGGGAGAGGCTGGAAGGTCAAGCTTGAGGGAAGGGGAACATTACGCTGCATTCCCCCAACGCTGGGGTTATGCCGTGGACGCGAGTGATGACTACACTGTTAGGCATTCAGGCTGCTGGAGATAGAACGCATGGCAAAATCGACGGCAACGTACTGGAATGCGCTCCATCCAGAAAGCCAGGGGCGGTGGACGCCCATCGCTGGACTGGAGGGCATGGCGGAAGAACTCACCCTGAGCATGGACCCCCTGACGGGTGAATATACCCGATTAACCCGGTTTTTCCCCGGCGCCGATACAACGCCCTTCGGTGGGAAAAGGCATCCGTACCCGGAAGAGGTCTTCATCGTCAGCGGGCGCCTTTATGACCAGGCGTTTGATCGGTGGCTGGAAGCGGGTCATTACGCCAGCCGTCCTCCTGGCGAACCGCATGGCCCTTTTAAGACCGATGAGGGTTGCGTGGTGTTGGAAGTATCGTTTCCCCAGCGAGTTGCCGCCGGGGACAGCACCCACCCGGCGTTGCCCAGGGAGACGCCCCGGTCAACGAACCAGACTTGATTGGTCGATGGTGAAATTCAAGCTTTTGAGGAATCCCCATGTCTCAATACCCCGTCAGCGGTCGCTGTCTCTGCAAAAAAGTGAGTTACGCCATCAAGGGTCATTTAGGCATCTTTCAGTATTGTCATTGCTCGCGGTGCCGGAAGTTTACGGGTAGTGCGTTCGCGGCCAACTTATTGGTGTCTCCTGATGATTTTCAGTGGTTGAGCGGCGAAGAGTTCGTGGGACGCCATGAACTGGAGGACGCCAAGCACTTTGCGACGTCTTTTTGCACCCATTGTGGATCTTCTTTACCTTGGCTCGGGAAAAGCGGCCAGGCGGTGGTCGTTCCGGCCGGCACCCTGGATGACGATCCGGGCATCCAACCCTTGCAGAATATCTTCTGGGGTTCGCGCGCTATTTGGTACGCGGAGCCGAATACGCTGCCCAAGCATGATCAGTTACCGCTGAGGGCGCGGTAGCCCGAAGCTTCTGTTCGATACGGTCGTGAATCCTCTATATGCCTTATTTTCAATACGGCGCGGTCGAAATCGCCCACTTGAAGGACCGCGATCCCGGCCTGAGCGCGGTGATCGACCGGATCGGCTGGATCAAACGCGAGGTCAGGCCGGAGGTGTTCCCGGCGCTCATCCACAGCCTGGTTTCTCAGCAAATTTCCAATGCCGCCGCGGCGACCGTCTGGCGGCGGCTCGGTGAGCGATTAGGAGAAATCACTCCGTCCCGCCTCAGGCAAGCAACGCTGGCCGATCTCGAAGCCTGCGGGATACCCCGGCGCAAAGCGGAATGGATTCAGCATCTGAGCGAGCAGGTGGTCTGCGGCGCTCTGGATTTAGCCGCCCTTCGTGCACGACCGGATGCGGCGGTCGTGGCCACCTTATCGGCTTTGCCCGGCGTGGGCGTGTGGACGGCCGAAATGCTGTTGATCTTCGCCCTGGGCCGGCCGGATGTGGTCAGTTGGGGTGATCAGGCGATTCGGCGCGGCATGAAGCGGCTCTATGGCTTGGAGACGCTGAACCAGGCGCACTTCGCGCAGTATCGGGAACGCTATCGACCGTATGGCACCGTGGCGTCGTTCTACTTGTGGGCGCTGGCGGGCCTGCCGGCCGAGACCGCGGCCCCCGCCCACCCCGCGCCCCTCATCGGGTAGTCATGGGCGCGTCCTATCGGGGCAATACGTGGGAATGGCCGCAAACGCGATCAACGGTCGCTTAACGACACCAGCGGGCGCCGGCCAGGTCATCATGGTTCAGCCGTTGGGGGCTGCCCCGGCGGCGGACGCTGTGCGATACGGCAACCAGCATCCTTCAGCCGGGGCCATGGGCCAGCTTCAGGCCGATGATGCCGGCGACGATCAACCCGACCGAGACCAGCCGCCCGGCGCTGGCGGAATCGCCATAAAACAGGATGCCCATGATGAAGGTTCCCGCCGCGCCGATCCCGGTCCAGACCGCGTAGGCGGCGCCGATGGGAATGCTCCGTTGGGCCAGCCATAGAAACGCCCCGCTGGCGGCCATGCCGGCCACGGCGACGAGCACGCCCACGCTGAGCCGGCCCGGCGTCTGCGACCGCTTCAGGCCGACCGGCCAGGCGATTTCGCACAGGCCCGCCACGATCAGATAAACCCAGGCCATCCTACCCTCCCGTCGTTCAAGGGTTGCACAGACTGGCGCACGGGATGCCGTCGCCATCGCGATCCAACCGGGTCACGCCGCGCTGGGTCAGGTAGAACGCCGCTTCCGCGCGGCTCGTGATCTGCCCGCAGGTCCAGCCTGAGGGATTGGTGGCTGCTGGGGCGGGAACGGATGGACGAATCGACCTCGAAGTTGCAGAGCCCGAATTCCCGTTGCTCACCGGGAATCATGCCCCAGTTGAAATCGCTGCGCTTGCCGTTGACCTCGCCGACTGCGGGGACGAGGTTGAACAGATCGTTATGGGCGGCCTCGAACAGCGGGTCCACCGCCTGGCAGCAGGCCCGGCCGGAGAGGGTTTTCCCGTCGCTCTTGACGCATGCGGGAAAGTCGCCGGGGGTGCGCCAGCAGGGCCGGAAATGGCCGAACTGGGCGGCGAGGACAGCCAGGGCAAGGGAGGCCAGGAGGCCGGTCAGGGTTTTCGGGAAGGCGCGGGCGGTACGGGAGCGGGGGCGTCGAGCCATGGCGGCGGTCGGCGTCGGCCTGATCCGCCAGCGCATCCCGCTGGCCGAGATCGTGGCGGTCCAGCCGGTCGGCCTCAGCCGTGAAACGCCTCGGGCGAGGCCAGATAGGCGCGTTCCTCGGCGGTGCTGATCCGGCCCAGAATGGCGTTGCGGTGCGGGAAGCGGCCAAACCGCTGGATCAGATCGCGGTGATGGCGGGCGAAGCGCAGGCTGTCCTCCAGGCCGGGTTGCTGGTATAGCCGCACCGAGCGTTCCTGATCGGCCAGCGCCTCGCTGTGCATGAAGGGCAGGTACAGGAATTGCCGCTGGATCGGCGGCACGGCCTGATCAAAGCCGCGCGCGATGGCGCGATCGGCCACCTGCCGCGCGGCGGCCTCGGTGGCGAAGCTCTCGGGCTGGCCCCGGAAGAGGTTCAGCGGGAATTGATCGAGGACGAGCACCAGGGCCAGCGCCCCCTCGGCGGTAGTGTCCCAGTCCGCTAACCGGCCGGCCGCCGCCGCTTGGCAGGTGGTCAGGAAGCGCGCCCGCAAGGCGTCGTCGAAGGTGGGGGTGGCCGCGAACCACAGCGGCCGGACGTCCGGCGCGAACCAGAATGCCAGGACGTCGGTGGGGTGGGCGAGGGTGGTCGTGAGGGTCATTACAGGTTCTCCTGGGAGATTTTTAAAGCCGCTACAACGGTTCCTGGCGGTATTGTTGCGCCCGTTGCCGGGCCTGCTGTAATTCCGCGTCGCTCAATTCGGCCTGGAGGCCAGGCTGCCGGGATTCAATGCACGCTCTGGGCGTCGCCCGGCGCGTTCTCGATGCTGTCGATCAGCGCGGCTACGGCGTAGGCCACGTCGCCGACGTTCATCTGGCCGCCCAGGATGAGGTCGGCCAAGGCGCGCAAGTGTTCTGGCAGGCGTTCCAGCCACTGCTCGCCGGTCTCGTAGGGAATGCCCTGGTGGTGAGCGTGAGCCTGGGCAATCAGCGCCTCGGTGGCGAGGAGCGGTCCGGCGCTGTCGGTGGAGCTGGCGTGGTAGTTGGCGCGTTCTTCCGTCATCGCAGCGCGCTCAGCCGATCAGGTACACCCTGGCCCGCACCCTTTCCCACACCGTGGCATCCGGGTCGACCACCCACACCTCGCCGGCCAGCGTCGCGCCCTGCCGCAACAGCCGACTAAGGTGGCGGTTGTCGCTGCGGGGCACGTAGCCGAGCTTGTGCTCGCCGTGCCAGATCTCCACGGCGAACTCATCGTAAGGATGGGTCGGCTCCGCCACCAAGTGCAGCGGATCGCCGGCTTGCATCCGCTTGATCGCCGCTTCCACGTCGTAATAGGCCAAGCCCGCCACTCGGAATTGGTTCATCAGCAGCTTGCGGGGCGCGGGCAAGGCGAGGGCGGGCCGGGCGAGCAAGCCCAGCAGCGGCAGGGAAGGCAGCCACTGCAAAAAGAGACGACGGGAGCCAAACATGGTGAGTTCCCGGTGGGGCTATTTTATGGTGATTTCAAGGGAGAGTCTGGTAACATAGTACCGTTGTCACTATAAGGTAACCCATGACCTCACGCAACGCCGAGAAGCAGCGCCGCTACCGCCGGCGCCTCCAGGAGCGGGGCCTGGTGCACGTGCAGGGCTGGGTCACGCCCGAACAGGCCGAGGCGATTCGGCGAATCATGGCCAAGGGGGGCGGGTGCGGCGTCGCGCCCCGCGCGGAGCAGCGAGCGGAGTGGAATGATCTCGAATCACCATGAGGAGCCATCGTGTTATGGGTACGGTTATCGCGGGCGTCAAAATTCCGGGTCGGGTCTGCCGGACGCTGGATCGGGGGGACTTCTCCCTCCTGCATCAACTCACCTGGTTCAATATGGCGATTCACAGCAACGCCGAGTATGCCAAAGGCACCTGGTTCAAGGAGCGCTCCCTGGCCGGGCCGGTCATCTTTGCCGTCGCCGACGGTCTGGTCCACCACGCCGACACCATCGCCGAGTTTCTGGCCCAGGACGGCTATGAAATTTATGCCTACATCGGCGTGGACCGGCTGAAGATCACTACGCCGGTGTTGTTTGGGGATACCCTCCGCGCGGAGGCCGAAGTGGTCGAGTTGCGCCCCACCAAAAACCCGGAGCGGTTCCTGTTCGTCTACCAAAACCAAGCCTACAACCAGCGTGATCAGCCGGTGATCGAATACCAGACGACCCTGCTGGTCGTTAAGAAAGACTGAGAAAGCCGTTGATTCGATTCTTTGGGGCAATCGGTTACCGCCAAACACCCCAGACGAGACGTTGGCTTCTATCCGCCTGAACGGCGCGAGCCTGCCCGGAACCTCCAGTGGTTCCAGGCCATCCTCGCCACCCCCCAACCCTGTTGGGCTCATGGGCGATGGTGCGGGAATGGGGCCGGATCGGTCAGCCCGGCACGGTGCGGGAGACGGGATCGCCAGATCCCCACGCCCACCCAGGCCCCGTTGCCCCCGCACCACGCCAACGTGCGCGGGCCCGCCTATTACCACTGAGAGGCTCCATCATGCTCGATCATCCCACCTGCGATCG
>JBDHRD010000143.1:0-8274 GCA_039807425.1 Candidatus Contendibacter sp.
GTAGCAGACCACCTTGATGCCGCAGGGGGCCAGATTGCGCAGCGTCTGGCAGTAATTGTCGATCAGCCGGTCGCGGCTGGGCTTGCCCAGCTTGATGTCCTCGTGCACCGGCACACTCTCGACGACTTCGAACTTCAGGCCGCTGGACTCGATCCTGGCCTTGAGTTTCTGGATGTTTTCGACGGGCCAGACTTCGCCGACGGGCACGTCGTAGACCGCCGAGACGATGTTCTCTACTCCGGGAATCTGGCGGATGTACTCCAGCGATACTGGGTCGGAATCACCGTACCAGCGAAAGGACATTTTCATTGGGGCTTCTCCTCGGGTGGACAGACTTAAACGGGAGGGATTGCTTCGGTGGTCAGAAGCGCGGTTCGGGTTGGCATGGCTTCCGCCGGAATGATGGCGCCGGGATGCTGGATGACCACTCCCGCCATCCGATTGGCGGCGCGGGCGGCGGCGGCGGGAGATACCCCGGTCAGCCGCATGGCCAGATAAGCCCCGGCGAAGGAATCCCCCGCCGCTGTCGTATCGACGACGCGGAGGACCGGTTCGACCGGGACGGTGATGACCGGTGTCCCGGCCACTCGGATGAGGGTAGGCTGGATGCCGCGCTTGACCACCACTTCCGGGGTTTCCAGCGCGAAAACAGCGGCAAGCATCCGGTCGGCGTCGGTTTCGCCGCGCAGCGCCATCTCATCGTCCAGCGTGATCAGCACGAGGTCGCTCAGGGCATACGCGCGGTCGTAGAGCGCCTGGGCCTCGGCGAGGTTCGGCCAGAGGCGGGGGCGGAAATTGTTGTCGAAACCCACCATGCCCCCCTCGGCGCGTACCCGTCCCGCCATCGCCAGCAGCCGCTCGCGGCCTTCGGGCGGCAGGATCGCCAGGCTGATGCCGCTGAAGTAGAACACCGACAGGTCGCTGGTCATGTCCTCCAGGGGCGTACTCGGCGCTTCGAAATAACTACGGGCGGTGCTGGTGTCGCGCCAGTAAAAGAAGTGGCGCTCGCCGGAGGGATCGACCTGAATCGCGTACAGACCAGGCATATGGTTGCCGAGCAGGCTGACCAGTGAAGTGTCGATACCCTCCGCCTGCCAGGCGGCGATCATGTAGTCGCTGAACACATCGATGCCCAGCGCGGTGGCGTAGGACACCTGGATATCCTGGTCGCGGCACAGCCGGGCCAGATAGATGGCGGTGTTCAGGGTGTCGCCGCCAAAGCCCTGCCGCATCGCACCGAAAACCTGGCCGCGCAGTTCGATCATGCATTCGCCAAACAGCACGACGCGGCGGAGTGATGCCATGCCAGCCTCCGGTGGTTATTTCTTGGTTTTAGTCAGTTAGCGGTCCAGTATTTCGGCCAACGCCGGCAACATCCCGACTGCCGCGATCCGGTCGAGCGCGCTGGTGACTTGGAGCGCCAGCGCCGGCACGGTATCCAGGTCCATGCCCCACAGCCGCGCATCGGCCAGCAGCGCCGGCGCCGCGTTGGCCGGGTCGCCCCAGGCGGCGGCGAAAATGTCCAGCACCGCGCGGTCGTCGCGGATCGGATAGCCGCCGGCTTCGCGTTGGCCGACCAATTCACCCGCCGCGTCGAACTGGCCACGATAGAACCACAGCAGCGCGGCCAGCGAAAACGCCAGCCCGGCCGGCGCCCGGCCATGCGCCCGCGCGTAGTCGAGCACCGAAGGCAACACCCGCACCGTCCACTTCGATACCGAGTTGAGCGCGATCGAGAGCAGTTCGTGGCGGATGTAGGGATTGGCGAAGCGTTCCAGCACGCTTTCGGCGTAATTGCGGCGCTTGGTTTCGGGCAGGGGCACGAAGGGCACGATCTCGTCGAACACCACGCGCCGCAGGAAGCGCGATACCACCGGGTCATTCATCATCGCGCCGACCGTATCGAGCCCGCCACAAAACGCCGCCAGGACGCTAGCGGTGTGCGCGCCGTTGAGGATGCGCACCTTGCTGGCGCGGTAGGGTTTCAGGTCATCGGTCCACACCACGTTGAGGCCGGCCTGGTGCAGCGGAAACTCGTCGGCGAGGCGGTCCGGCCCCTCGACCACCCACAGATGAAAGGGTTCGGCGGCGACCAGCAGGGTATCGGTATAACCGAATTCGGCGAACAGCTTGTCGGCCTCGGTCGCCGGATAACCCGGCACGATGCGGTCGACCAGGGTGTTGAGAAAATGGTTGTGCTGGGCGACCCAATCGCCAAACGCCTGCGGCAGCGCCCAATCGCGCGCATGACGCAGCACGATGTCGCGCAGGGTGGCGCCGTTCGCTTCGATCAATTCACAGGGCAGGAACACGAGTCCGGTTTCCGGTCCGCCGCCCAGCGCCTGGAACCGCTCGAACAGCAGCGCCGCGACCTGGGCCGGGAAACTGCGCGGCCATTCCCCGGACGAATGGGGCTGCTCGCGATAAACGATGCCTGCCTCGGTGGTGTTGGAAATCACAAAGCGCGTTTTCGGATCCCGCGCGCAGGCAAACAGGGTCGCGGGATCTCGGTACGGATCGACGCCGCGCGCCACGCAGCGCACGATCCGTACCGCCGTGGTGGGCGCGCCCGCCAGCACGCCGCGTGTTAGCACAGTGAACAGGCCGTCCTGGACATTGAGCCGGTCGACGATGTTCGTGGATAGTGGCGGCGCAATGGTCACGGCAGCGTTCAACACGCCGGCTTCGTTGGCGATGTCGATCATCCAGTCGGCGAAACCGCGCAGGAAGTTGCCGTCGCCGATTTGCAGCACGCCCGTCTTGGGTGGAGCGCCGGCTGGCGTCGGCGGATCGGGCAGCGTGGAACGGTCTAGTGCGAACATAAGCGACCTCTCTCAGTCATCCGATAAAGTCGTCCCGCCGGGGGGAGAAAATGTCGAGCAGCCGGCTGTCGGGTTCGAGCGCGATCACCCCATGCCTGACGTTCTTGTCCGCCACGAACGCATCACCAGCCCGCAAGATGCGCTTTTCGCCCGCCACCTCCACTTCGAACGCGCCGGCCAGCACGTAGGCGATCTGTTCATGCCCAGCGTGGCCGTGCGCGACACCGACCGCGCCTTTGTCGAACCGCACCATGGCGGCGAGCAGGTTCGGCGTGTGGCCGACAATTTTTCGGCGGATTCCGGGTTCGACGTCGATCCACGGATGCCGTGCGTCCTCGTAAAACCGATCTTCCATACTTCACCTTTTGCAGTGGGTGTTCCGGAAAATGCTGGTATACCGGGGCGGTGAGTATACTGGGTTGAAACTATTTTTTTATACTATAAAATAGCGTACTAAAAAATGTAAACGCTGTTTCAAAAAAATTTGTTGTCTCGAACCTCCGTTCGGGAGCATCGCTGGAAGTTAGACACCCGGCGGTGGCGATTTCCAGTCTTGCGGGCCGATCCGGTCGAAGCCAACCGCCCACTTAACGAGTGCCGCGAATGAAAAAACGAATCAAAGTCGGGTCGTTCGAGCTCGAACTCACTCCCCTGTCGGCCATGTTGGCTTTCGCGCCCTTGTGTATCCTGTTGGAACTGGTCCATGCGAATCCCGTCTGGATCTTCATCACCTCGGGGCTGGCGATCATTCCCCTGGCCGGCCTGATGGGCAAAGCCACCGAGCACTTGGCCGAGCATCTGGGTGCGGGCATCGGCGGCCTGCTCAACGCCACCTTCGGCAACGCGGCGGAGCTGATCATCGGTTTCGTCGCCTTGCGCGCCGGCCTGATCGATGTGGTCAAGGCGTCGCTGACCGGCTCGATCATCGGCAACATCCTGCTGGTGCTCGGGGCCAGCGTCTTGGCCGGTGGCCTGAAATACAAAACCCAGTATTTCAACCGCACCGCGGCCTCGTTGGGGGTCACCCTGCTGGCGCTCAGCGTAATCGGCCTCATCATTCCGGCGATCTTCCACATGTTGGTCTCGGGCCAACCGGCGGCGCACGAAAGAGAACTCAGCCTCGAAATCGCCATCGTGTTGTTCGTCTGCTACATCCTGAGCCTGGTCTTCAGCCTGCGCACGCACAAGCACCTCTACGCCGGCGAAGGCAGCGAGGAGAGCGAAGGATCGGACGGGGTCGAAACCTGGAGCCAGAAGAAATCGCTCATCGTCCTGATCGGCGCGACGGTCGTGGTGGCGATCATGAGCGAGTTCCTGGTGGGCGCGGTGGAACACACGGCCCACGTCTTTGGCATGACCGACGTGTTCATCGGCGTCATTCTGGTGGCGATCGTGGGCAACGCCGCCGAACATAGCACTGCCGTGCTGATGGCGATGAAGAATCACATGGACCTGGCGATCAATATCGCCATCGGCTCCAGCATCCAGATCGCGCTGTTTGTCGCCCCCGTGCTGGTGTTCACCGGCTATCTCATCGGCCAACCGATGGATCTGTTGTTCACCACCTTCGAGATCGTCGCCATTTTCGCCTCAGTCTGGGTTTTGACGCTGATCGCTTCGGATGGTGAATCGAACTGGATGGAAGGCGCCCAGTTGCTGGCGGTCTATTTCATTATCGGGATCGCGTTCTACTTTCTGCCCTAACCGTTCATAGGCGCGCGCGGCGCGCGGGAGCATCACAATGGAAGTCAGACAGTCCGTCCACAGCGATCATTTCCGAACTCTTGACACCGCCGGGTTGCGCCGCGAATTTCTGGTCGAGGGGTTGTTCGTCCCCGACCAGATCGCGCTCACCTACAGCCATGTGGACCGCATCATCGTCGGCGGCGCGATGCCGGTGAGTCAACCGGTCACGCTCGATGCGAGCCTCGCCAGGCAGATCGGGGCGGAGTATTTTCTGGCCCGGCGCGAACTTGGCCTGATCAACATCGGCGGACCGGCCCGGGTCCAGGTGGATGGCCAGGACTTTACGCTGGAACCGCGCGAGGCCCTGTACGTCGGGGCTGGCGCCAGGGAACTCAACTTCCGCAGCGTCGATCCGGCCCGTCCCGCCAAGCTCTATCTCAACAGCGCGCCAGCGCACTGTGCCTGTCCGCACCGCAAGATCACGCTCGAACAGGCTTCCCCCGCGACCCTGGGACACGCCAGCACGAGCAACCGGCGCACGATTTACAAGTTTATCGTCCCCGAGGTGGTACAATCCTGCCAACTGACCATGGGCATGACCGTGCTGGAGGAGGGCAGCGTTTGGAACACGATGCCCTGCCATACCCACGAGCGGCGGATGGAAGTGTATTTCTACTTCGACATGGCGCTGGATGCGGTGGTGTTCCATCTCCTCGGGAGGCCCAGCGAGACCCGCCATCTGGTGGTGCGGAACGAACAGGCGGTGATTAGCCCCAGTTGGTCGATTCACTCGGGGGTCGGTTCCCGGAGTTACACCTTCATCTGGGGCATGGTCGGCGAGAACCAGACGTTCGACGACATGGACCCGGTTGCGATGACTGATCTCTATTGAATTGACGCGGAGGTAACCAGGATGCTGAACCGGTTTGATTTGTCTGGAAAGGTGGCGATAGTCACCGGATGCAGCGGCGGGCTGGGCCAGGGGATGGCGGTCGCGCTGGCTCAGGCCGGCGCGGACATCGTCGGCGTCAACACCTCGATCCCGACCGCGACGGCGGCGGCGGTGACGGCGCTGGGACGCCGGTTCCACGCCATTGGCGCCAACCTGGCGGACATCGCGTGCGTGCGGCCCATCGTTGACGAGGCCTGTCAGCTGTTTGGACGCCTCGACATCCTGGTGAATAACGCCGGGATTATCCGCCGCGAGGAGGCGTTGAATTTCTCGGAAAAGGATTGGGACGACGTGATCGACCTCAATCTGAAAACGGTGTTTTTTCTGTCCCAGGCCGCCGCGCGCCGGTTCATTGCCCAGGATTCACCCGGCAAGATCATCAATATCGCTTCCCTGCTCTCGTTCCAGGGCGGCATCCGCGTGCCGTCCTACACCGCCGCGAAGAGCGGAGTCGTGGGACTGACCCGCCTGCTCGCCTGCGAATGGGCGTCGAAACGCATCAACGTCAACGCGATTGCGCCTGGCTACATGGCCACCGACCTCACGACGGCCCTGCGCGCCGATGATCAGCGCAACGCGGAAATTCTGGGGCGGATTCCCGCGAACCGTTGGGGTGCGCCGGAAGACCTGGCCGGGCCGGTGGTCTTCCTCGCCTCGCCCGCTTCGGACTATGTGAATGGCTACACGCTTGCAGTGGACGGCGGCTGGCTGGCGCGCTGAGTGACGCCGGATGGTCAACGGCGCGAATTCGATCATCATCAACTTTTCAAATTGATGGAATGAAACTCAAATGGACGAAGACAGCGAACATAGCAGTCAGCCCGAACCTGTAGCCGCTGTGCTCAGGGTTTTTGGTCTGCTGACAGCTCTGGGCGAGCGGAAGGAAACCGGCATCTCCGAGCTTTCGGTGCGCCTGGCCATGCCCAAGGCGACCATCTACCGCTTCCTGCAAACCATGAAGCTGCTGGGGTTCGTCTTCCAGGAGCCCGAGAGCGAACGCTATGGCCTGACCATGAAGCTGTTCGAGATGGGCGCCCAGGCGCTGCAACACCTGGACCTGATCGAAGTGGCCAAGCGCCAGATGCGGATTCTGTCCGACCAGACCTCGGAGACCATTCATCTTGGCGTCTTGGTGGACAACGAGGTGATCTACATCGACAAGGTCGAGGCGAAGTACAACTTCGGCATGTATTCCAAGGTCGGCAAGCGCGCCCCGATCCATGCCACCGCGCTGGGCAAGGCGCTGCTGGCCTGGGAGAAGCCCGAGCAACGCGACGCCATCATGGCCGGGATGTGCTTTACCCGGTTCCGCGAGAACAGCATCGCCAGCCCGGAACAATTCCTGGAGGAACTCGCATGCACCCGCCAGCGGAAATACGGCCTGGATGATGAGGAATTCGAAGAGCACATGATCTGCATGGCGGCGCCCATTTTCGATCACTGGAATAGCGTCGTAGCCGCATTGAGCGTCTCGTTCCCGGAATTTCGCTTCGATGCGTCCAGGCAGGACGAATACGCCGCGATGATCATCGCCGCCGGTCGCACGGTTTCGCTGGAACTGGGTTGTCCGTCCTATCCACTCGACGAACCGTAATGCTCGGGATGGCTGGGCCGGCGCGGCGAACCGCGCCGGCGCGCGGCGCTCAAGGAGTCGTTTCCACAACCTCCAGCGTGGAAAAAGTCATCGCGCCCCGCTCCGCCCCCGCCGCGTTGGCGCGAAACACGCTGAACAGTTCGCGCCCCAGGCCATGCTGATTGGCGCTCAGGTCCACCGACTCCGACTGGCGTTCCGACCATTCGGCCGCCGGAACCTTCGCTTCGAGAATGCCGTGCTCGCCGTCGAGCAGAATCCTATCCCCGTCGCGCACCTTGGCCAGCGGCCCACCTGACAGGCACTCCGGCGTGACGTGAATCGCCGCCGGGACCTTGCCGGAGGCGCCCGACATCCGCCCGTCGGTGACCAGCGCCACCTTGAAGCCCTCGTCCTGCAACACACCCAGCAGCGGCGTCAGCTTGTGCAACTCCGGCATCCCGTTGGCGCGCGGTCCCTGATAGCGCACCACCGCCACGAAGTCGCGCTTCAGTTCGCCCCGGTCGAACGCAGCCATCAATTCTTCCTGAGTGTTGAAGACGAGAGCCGGCGCCTCCACCACGCGATGTTCCGGTTTGACCGCCGATATCTTGATCACGGCCCGGCCGAGATTGCCGCTCAATAATTTCAAACCACCGTCGGGGCTGAACGGCTTTGCGACCGGACGCAACACGCTGTCGTCACCACTCTGAGCGGGGGCCGGGCGCCAGGCCAGTACTCCATTGTCCAGAACCGGCTCCTCGCGATAATGCGCCAGACCTTCGCCGGCCACGGTGAGTGTGTCACCGTGCAGCAACCCGGCGTCGAGCAATTCGCCGACGAGAAACCCCATGCCGCCGGCGGCATGGAAGTGGTTCACATCAGCCTTGCCGTTGGGATAGACCTTGGCAAGCAATGGCACGACCGCCGACAAGTCGCTGAAATCGTCCCAGTTGATGACGATCCCGGCGGCGTGGGCGATGGCGACCAGATGCAGGGTGTGGTTGGTCGAGCCGCCCGTCGCCAGCAGGCCAACAATGCCGTTGACGATGGCCCGTTCGTCGATCACCCGCCCCACCGGCGCATACTCGTCGCCGAGCGCGGTGATCCGGGCCGCACGCTTCGCCGCCGCCTGGGTCAACGCATCGCGCAGCGGCGTGTTGGGATGGACGAAGGCCGCGCCGGGCAGGTGCAGGCCCATCACCTCCATCAACATCTGATTGCTGTTGGCGGTGCCGTAGAAG
>JBDHRD010000144.1:0-8273 GCA_039807425.1 Candidatus Contendibacter sp.
TCCAGGGTGGAGGTGCTGGAGCCGGCGGGGCTGCGCGAGGAAATGGCCAACAACGCCTATTGGATGAACCGGATGTATGCGCAGCCGAATCCGCCACCGGGCAGCGCGCCCGATACGGGCCGGTCATAACACCGCCGCGCCGCGCGAGATCGCCAAGCCGTTTCCCGAGGAGTCACTGGACAATCCCACCTTAAATTTCCGCGGCTTCCGCGCTGCTCATCTGATTAGAGATGGAAATTTTTCGGTCTTTTAACTTGCGACCGATCCGCTCATCCCTTGATCGGCTCCATCACCGCGTCCAGATTCAGGTCGTCGCAGAAGTCCAGGAACTCTTCGCGCAGCAGGGCGATGTGGGTATTGGCCGGGATCCCGATAGCCAGGTTGACCGAGAACATCGACGTGCCGGTGTGCGGGGCGTCGTAGCTCTTGGTGACCATGTCCTCGATGTTGATCGAACGGCTGGCGAAGAAATTGGCCAGATGATGGATGATGCCCGGCTGGTTGACCGCCACCACCTCCACTGCGTAGGGCAGTGCGTCGCCCGCTGGCGCGCGGCTCTCGGTGCGCTTGGCGATGATGGTCAGGTTCAGCGCCTGTTCCAGCCGCTTGAACTGCATTTCCAGCTTGGTCAGGGTGTTCCAGTTGCCCTGCACCAGTAGCAGAATGGCGAACTCGCCACCCAGCACGGTCATGCGGCTGTCCACGATGCCGCAATCGCAGTCCAGAATGGCGCGGGACAACTCGTTGACCAGACCGGGACGATCTTCACCCAAGGCGGAAATGACCAGATGGTTTTTCACGGAGGATACTTCCTAAACAAGACTAATAGACGGGAATCGTACTCTGCCAGTGTACAGGCATCCAGTCGGGGTGAAAACCGCCCCGGCGGGCGCTTGTCAAGCCCGCCTGGTCACCGTACCATGCGGCGATCACGGGTTAGACGGGGAGCTAAGACTATGTTTCGTGGCAGTATGGTGGCGGTGGTAACGCCGATGACGGCGGACGGTGCGCTGGATTTCCAGGCCTTGGCGCGACTGGTGGAATTTCATATCGAAAACGGTACCGACGCCATTATTTCCGTCGGCACCACCGGCGAATCGGCAACGGTCGATTTCGAGGAGCATATCCATGTGGTGCGCCGGGTGGTGGAACTGGTCAAGAGTCGGATTCCGGTCATCGCCGGCACCGGGGCCAATTCGACCACCGAGGCCCTGCATCTGACCCAGCGGGCCATGGAAGTCGGCGCTGACGCCTGTCTGCTGGTCACGCCCTATTACAACAAGCCGACCCAGGAAGGGCTGTACCAGCATTACCGGCTGATCGCCAACAGCGTGGCGATCCCGCAGATTCTCTACAACGTGCCGGGCCGCACCGCCTGCGACCTGAAGCCGGAAACGGTCGAACGGCTGGCCGACATTCCCAACATCGTCGGCATCAAGGAAGCCAGCACGCTCGAGCGCATCCAGGACCTGGTGCGCCGTCTGGGCGACCGCATGGATGTCTACAGTGGCGACGATGGCATTGCCGCCGAAGCCATGCTCGGCGGGGCCAAGGGCGTGATCTCGGTGACGGCCAACGTCGCGCCGCGTCTGATGCATGAGATGGCTGCCGCCGCGCTGGCCGGCGACCGCGCCGGGGCCGAGGCGATCAACGCCCGGCTGGCCGGCTTGCACAAGGCGCTGTTTCTCGAATCCAATCCCATCCCGGTGAAATGGGCGGTCCACCAGTTGGGCCTGATTCCGCCGGGCATTCGTCTGCCGCTGACGCCACTGTCCGAGTCCTGCCAGCCGGCGGTGCGCGAGGCGATGCAACAGGCCGGAGTGATCTGACCAACCATGACCATACGCTTTCCCTCCCTCTCGTGGCGCGCCGCGACGCTGGCTGCGGCGCTGACGGCGCTGACGGCCTGTTCCACCAGCTTCGACACCTTGCTGCCCGACCGGCGGCCGGATTATCGTCAGGGCAAGGTCACCCAGAAGCTCGACGTGCCGCCGGATCTCACCTCGTCCACCATTGATGACACCCTGGTGGTGCCAGAAATCAATCCGGCCGGTTCGGCCAGCTTGTCGGCTTACGCGGGCGAGCGCGGTGGTTCGCAGCAGCCGCAGGCCAAAAAAACGGAAACGGTGTTGCCGCCGCAGACGGGCATCACCCTGGAGCAGGACGGCAACCAGCGCTGGCTGCGCGTCGCGGCCCCCGCCGATCAAGTCTGGCCCAAGGTCCGGGAGTTCTGGACCAGCAACGGCTTCGCCCTGAAGCGCGACGATCCCACCATCGGCATCATGGAAACCGACTGGGTGGAAAACCGTGCGGACATTCCCCAGGATGGGATTCGCGCCATCCTGAAAAAATATCTGGATGTCCTCTATTCGGCGCCTACCCGCGACCGGTTTCGTACTCGGCTGGAACGGAGCGCCGACGGCATGAGCACCGAAGTCTACCTGACCCACTCTGGGGTGGAGGAGGTCGCGGTGGGCAGTTCGACCGCCAGTTCCACCAATACCTTTATCTGGCAGCGGCGACCCGAGGATCCGGAACTGGAAGCCGAGATGCTTAATCGGCTGACGGTTTATCTGGGCGCGTCGGACAAGCGCGCCGAGGTCCAACAGGCCAAGGCCGGGACCGCGCCGGCGGGACCGCGCGCGCGTCTGGTCGAGCAGGACGGCGAAAGCCAACTGGTGATCGGCGAGGATTATTCCCGCGCCTGGCGCTTGGTGGGACTGGCGCTGGATGGCAGCAATTACGCGGTCGAGGAACAGAATCGCAGCCAGGGCCTGTACGTGGTCGAGTACCGCGATCCCGAAAAGGAAAATCAAAAACCGGGCGACGAGGGGTGGCTGTCCAAACTGGCGTTCTGGCGCAGCAAACCGGAAGCGCCGCCGGTGGGGACTCGTTATCGGGTGCGATTGTCGGGTCAGGCTCAACAAACCATCGTCGTCGTGCGCGACGCCGGTGACCAGCCCGACAGTTCGCCGGGCGCCAAGCAAGTGCTGGAGGCCTTGCAAAAAGTGATCAAGTAAGACGGACCGGGAGTGCCGGCGTCTGTCGGCGCTCCCAGTTCGTATTGTCCCTCCATCGCGAAATTCCCCTCACGGTGAGCGCACGTATCCAGCGGTTGCCGCCGCAACTGGTCAGCCAGATCGCCGCCGGCGAGGTCGTCGAACGTCCGGCCTCGGTGGTCAAGGAGTTGCTGGAAAACAGCCTGGACGCTGGCGCGACCCGCGTCACGGTCGAGGTGGAGCAGGGCGGCGTTCGGCTGATTCGGGTGCGCGACAACGGTGCCGGCATTCATCCCGATGATCTGGCGCTGGCGCTGAGTCGCCACGCCACCAGCAAAATTATCAGCTTCGACGATCTCCAGCACGTCGCCAGCCTCGGCTTTCGCGGCGAGGCCCTGCCCAGCATTGCCTCGGTTTCCCGGCTGACCCTGACCTCCCGCGTCGCTGGGCAGGAGACCGGCTGGCGCGTCACCGGCGATGGCGGCGACACGGTCGGGGAACCGCTGCCGGCGTCGCATCCAGTCGGGACCACGATGGAAGCCCGTGATCTGTTCTTCAACGTCCCGGCCCGCCGCAAGTTTCTGCGCGGCGAGCGCACTGAATTCGGCCATATCGAGGACAATCTCGTCCGGCTGGCGCTAAGCCGGTTCACGGTCGGTTTTGGCCTGTGGCATAACCAGCGGGCGGTGCTGGACCTGGAACCGGCCGCCAGTGAGGAGGCCCGAACCCGGCGGGTGGCGGAACTGCTCGGGCGCGAATTTGCCGCCGCCAGCGTGTTCCTGGATCGCGCCGACGCCGGTTTGCGGCTGTGGGGCTGGCTGGGTTTGCCAGCCGTCGCCCGCGCCCAGCCGGACCAGCAGTATTTCTTCATCAACGGCCGACCGGTGCGGGACCGGACCCTGGCCCACGCCGTGCGACTGGCCTTTCAGGACGTGCTGCCGCAGGGCCGCCATCCGGCGCTCGTTCTGCATCTGGAACTGGAACCGGCGGCGCTGGATGTCAACGTCCATCCGGCCAAGCATGAAGTCCGGTTCCGCGAGGCGGCCCTGATTCACGGTTTCGTGCGCCAGAGCGTGCAAACGATGCTGGCGGAAGCGCGGCCCGGTGCGAGTCCAGCACCGACACTGCAAGCCGGCGCGCGATCATGGCCGGCAGGTGGATTGACCGGTGGATGGGGCGGCGGTGCGGAAGCCCGGCAGCCGGGCTTGCCGCTGGCGGTGAACGAGCGGTTGGCGGCCTATGGCCAGCTTTATGCCTCCCCACCGGCGGTGGAATCCGCGCCTGCTACCGTCCCGCTGGATGAAGTCGCCGAATCACCGCCGCTGGGCCATGCCTTGGCGCAATTGCACGGTTGCTATGTATTGGCCGAAAACCCCGCCGGGCTGGTGGTGGTAGACATGCACGCCGCCCACGAGCGCATCCTGTACGAGCGGCTGAAAACGGCGCTGGCGCGGGGGGGCGTCAAAACCCAGACCCTGCTGGTTCCGGTCACGGTCGCGGTCGGCCCGCGCGAGCGGCGGTGGGTCGAGGATCACGGTGCGCTGTTCACTCAGGCTGGTTTGGACGTGGCGGCGCTGGGACCGGAAACCGTGGCGGTGCGCCAAATCCCGGCGTTGCTGGCCGGCCTGGACATCGCCGGGCTGATGCGCGACCTGCTGGCCGATCTGGCGGCGCACGAAACCACCGACCGGGCGGAGCGAGCTATTCTGGACGTGCTGGCCGGTTTGGCCTGTCACGGCGCGGTGCGCGCCCATCGGCCGCTCAACCTGCTGGAAATGAACGCCCTGCTGCGCGACATGGAACGCACCGACCACGGCGGCCAATGCAATCACGGTCGGCCGACCTGGGCGCAACTGACGTTGGCCGAACTGGACCGGCTGTTCCGGCGCGGACGATGACCGCTGCCGATCCCCGTCCGCCCGTGCTGTTCCTGATGGGACCGACCGCATCGGGCAAGACCGCGCTGGCGGTGGAATTGGTGCAACGGTTGCCGTTCGAGATCGTTAGCGTGGATTCCGCCCTGGTTTACCGCGAAATGGACATCGGCACGGCCAAGCCCGACCCGGAAACCCGCCGTATCGCGCCCCACCGCCTGGTGGACATCCGCGACCCCGCCGAAGCCTATTCCGCTGGTCAGTTTCGCACCGACGCTTTGCGCGAGATCGCCGCCATTCAGGCCGTGGGTCATGTGCCGCTGCTGGTGGGTGGGACGATGCTCTATTTTCGGGCGCTGGAGCGGGGGCTGGCGAAATTACCGTCCGCCGATCCGGCCCTCCGCGCCCGGTTGGCGGTGGAGTTGGCCGAGCAGGGTGGCGCGGTTCTGCACGCCCGGCTGGCGCGACTCGATCCGGCGGCGGCGGCGCGCATCCATCCCCACGATCCGCAACGCATCCAGCGGGCGCTCGAAGTGTACGAACTCACCGGCCGACCGCTGACGGAACTTTGCGCCCAGTCGTGCAACGAATCATTGCCGTTTCGAATCGTTAAGTTGATCGTGGCGCCGGTGGATCGGCGCGTATTGCACGAACGGATCGAACGCCGTTTCAGAATGATGCTGGAGCAGGGATTTGTCGCCGAGGTGGAGCGCCTGCGCGCCCGTGGCGATCTCGATCCGGACCGACCCTCGATGCGAGCGGTCGGCTACCGGCAGGTTTGGACTTACCTGGACGGAAAGCTGGATGATGCGGCGATGGTGGAACGCGGCATCGTGGCCACCCGCCAGTACGCCAAGCGGCAACTGACCTGGCTACGCACGGAATCCGGAGCCGTCTGGCTGGACAGCAACAAGGCCTGCCTGCTGGATCAGGCCATCGCCTGTCTGCGTGAGCAGGGGCTTTTTCGGAATATGTCAAAGTGCTTGTGATAAAATGCAAACGCTTTTGGTGGATCCCCTCCGCCGCTCAGACGCTGGCGATCCACCCGCGGTTTTCGATGGTCTCACGGGCCGCACATCATGGGAAGTGATGGGCCAGTCACCCGGTGGAACGCCCCGGGGAACAGGCGCGCATGTTGCAAGGCGCCATCCGTTTTTTGAATTTTTTGCGAGTATTTTTCGCGCTCGTTTCGACACGTTTTCCCAGGTCTCATAACAACAGGGGAGAGTCATGATGGCAAAAGGTCATTCCCTCCAGGAACCGTTCCTGAACGCTTTGCGCAAGGAGCGGATTCCGGTTTCGATCTATCTGGTCAACGGCATCAAGTTGCAGGGCCAGATCGAATCCTTCGACCAATTCGTGGTGCTGCTGAAGAACAGCGTCAGCCAGATGATCTACAAGCACGCCATTTCCACGGTGGTGCCGGTGCGCAACGTGCGACTGAATCTGGCGATGGACGAAAGCAGCGCTGGCAGCGAGTAACCCAGACGGGTGCAGACACAGGCGCGGGGGGCGGGTTTGTTCGAGCGTCCGCACGGGGGTGAGCGCGCCGTTTTGGTGCATCTGCTGCTGGATGGGGCCGGAGAGGCGTGGGATTCCACCGAATTTCGGGAATTGGCGGCATCGGCGGGCGCCGAGTGCATGGCCCTGATCACCGGTCGCCGGCCAACTCCGGATCCGCGTCTGTTCGTCGGCAGCGGCAAGGCCGAGGAAATCCGTGCGGCGGTCGAGGATCATGGAGCGGAACTGGCCCTGTTCGACCATGCCCTGTCGCCGAGCCAGGAGCGCAATCTGGAAACCTTTTTAAAATGCCGCGTGGTGGATCGCACCGGGCTGATTCTGGATATCTTCGCCCAGCGGGCGCGCAGCTTCGAAGGCAAGCTTCAGGTGGAGCTGGCGCAGTTGCGCCATCTGTCTACCCGGCTGGTGCGCGGCTGGACGCACTTGGAGCGGCAGCGCGGCGGTATCGGCCTGCGCGGTCCTGGCGAGACCCAGTTGGAGACTGACCGGCGGCTGCTGGCCGACCGCATCCGACAGATTCGCCTGCGGTTGGACCGGGTCGAGCGCCAGCGCGAACAGGGGCGACGGGCGCGGCGCAAGGCCGATTTGCCGACCGTCTCCCTGGTTGGCTACACCAACGCCGGGAAATCCACCCTGTTCAATGCGTTGACCCGAGCGGGCGTGTACGCCGACGATCGGCTGTTCGCCACGCTGGACCCGACCCTGCGTCGGCTGGATTTGCCGGGTGCGGAACCGGTGGTGCTGGCCGATACGGTGGGTTTCATCAGCTACCTGCCGCACGAACTGGTGGCGGCATTTCGCGCGACTCTGCGGGAAATCGGCGAGGCCAGTCTATTATTGCACGTGATCGACGCCAGTCATCCTGACCGGGAGATGATGACCGCGCAGGTCGAGACGGTGCTGGCGGAAATCGGCGCGGATGAAGTATCGCAACTGTGGGTGTATAACAAGATTGACTTGAGTGGTGACCCGCCCCGGCTGGAACGCGATGCTGACGGTCAGGCGCGCGCCGTCTGGGTGTCGGCAACGACGGGCGCGGGCATTAATTTGCTGCTGGCGGCGCTGACCGAACGGCGGCGGGGCGACGCCGTGCATGGCTGGCTGTGTTTGCCGCCGCTGGCGGCCCGGTTGCGGGCCCGGCTGTTCGATCTGGGCGCGGTGGTGACCGAGCGCGCCGGGCCGGACGGCGAATGGTTGATCGAGGTGCGCACGTCGCGTGGAAATATGGAGTGGTTGTGCCGCCGGGAAGGGTTGCGGGCGGAATGGGTGCGTTCGGGTTTCGAAATCCCGGCGGTATCAACGGTGATCTGACGATGTTGAGGTACGACATGGCCTGGAATGAACCCGGTGGTGGCAATCGGGATCCTTGGAGCGGCGGGGGGCGCGACCAGGGACCCCCCGATCTGGATGAAGTCGTCCGCAAGCTGTCGGACAAGTTCGGCGCCTTGCTGGGTGGCCGGCGCGGTGGAAGTGGCGGCGGTGGCGCGGCCGGCCCAGGCGGTTCGGGTTCCGGGTTCGCCGGCATTGGCCTGATCATCGGCGTCATCGCGCTGATCGGCTGGCTGATCGCCAGCGTCTACATCGTCAACGAAGGCGAGCGCGGTGTGGTGCTGCGGTTCGGGCGCTACCTCGAAACCACGATGCCCGGCCCGCATCTGCGCCTGTTCCCCATTGACCGGGTGGAGATCGTGAATCTCGAACAGCGCCGGTTCCGGGAAGTCGGCTACCGCTCCGGCGCGGGCGGCGCGCGCCAGCCGGCGGTGCGCACGGTGCCGAAGGAAGCGCTGATGCTGACCCAGGATGAAAACATCGTGGACGTGCGGCTGGCGGTTCAGTACCAGATCAGCGATCCTCGCGCCTATCTGTTTAACGTGCTCGA
>JBDHRD010000145.1:0-8259 GCA_039807425.1 Candidatus Contendibacter sp.
CCGATCTTCAAGCTGGCCGCCGCGGTCTGATGGCGGCCGCGCGATGACTCCGCTCGAACTGCTGGCCGATTCGCCGGCGCTGTTTGTGATTCTGGCGGTGTTGCTGGGCTTGATCGTCGGCAGCTTTCTCAACGTCGTCATCTACCGCCTGCCGCTGATGATGGAGCGGGAATGGCGGGCGCAATGCGCGGAACTGCTGGACCAGCCAAGCCCAGAGAGTGAGCAGCCGGTACTGACCCTGTGGGGGCCGCGCTCGCAGTGCCCGCACTGCGGTCATTTGATTACGGCCGTGGAAAATATCCCGCTGCTCAGCTTCGTGCGTCAGCGCGGCCGTTGCGTCCACTGCGGCGCGGCGATCGGCCTCCAGTATCCGCTGGTGGAAGCCCTGAGCGGCGTGCTGGCTGGCGTCGTGGCCTGGAAACTCGGTTTCGGCTGGCCGGCGGCGGCGGCGTTGACATTTACCTGGATCCTGCTGGCGGCCAGCGTCATCGACTTCCGCCATCAACTGCTGCCAGATGATCTGGTTCTGCCGTTGCTTTGGCTGGGGCTGTTGGCGGCGTTGTTCGGCCTGTTCGCCGACCTGCCCAGCGCGGTCATCGGAGCCATGGCCGGCTACCTGTCGTTCTGGTCGGTGTATCAGATTTTCCGCCTGTTGACCGGCAAGGAAGGCATGGGCCACGGCGACTTCAAGCTGCTGGCGGCGCTCGGCGCGTGGACGGGTTGGCAATACCTGGTCACCATCGTGCTGCTGTCATCGCTCGTGGGTGCAGTTTTTGGCTTGGCGCTGATTCTGTTCCGTGGCCGGGACCGGCGGATCCCGATGCCGTTTGGCCCCTTTCTCGCTGCCGCTGGCTGGATCGTGCTGCTGTGGGGCGAGGCGATCAACCGCGCCTACCTGAACTGGCTGGGATTGTAAACCGTGCTGGTCATCGGCTTGACGGGCGGCATCGGCAGCGGCAAGACGGTGGTCAGCGACCGTTTTGCCCGTCTTGGCGCGCCGATTATCGACACCGATCTGTTTGCCCGCGAACTGGTGGAACCGGGTCAGCCGGCGCTAGCCGAGATCATGGCTGAATTTGGGCCGGACTGCCTCGACAGCGATGGTCGGTTGCAACGTTCGCACTTGCGCGAACGGGTGTTCGCTGACCCAACCGGACGGCGGCGGCTGGAAGCGATCCTGCATCCTCGCATCCGCGCCCTGGCGCGAGAACGGATCGCCCGGTTGACCGCTCCCTACGGCCTGCTGGTCATTCCGCTGCTGGCGGAAACCGGGATGACCGATCTGGTCGACCGGGTACTGGTGGTGGACGCACCGGAAGCCGAGCAGATTCGCCGCGTGATGGCGCGCGACGGGATTGACGAGATTCAGGCCCGCCGCATCCTGGCCGCCCAGGCCAACCGGAGTCAACGGCTGGCGCTAGCGGATGACGTTCTGGAGAATACCGGCGACCTCGATGAACTGGATCATCAAGTGGCCGCTCTGCATCGGTATTATTCGACGTTGGCTGCTGCTCGGCGCCCCGAACATACTCGCCGGTAGCCGCGCTCCCGGCATTCTCTCCACGGCAGGCATTCCCCCTCCTCCTTCGTTTGGCAGGCTGATGACCGCGGTACCCCACGAGGCATTCCATGCCTAATAAAAGCATCGACTACGAGCAACCACTTAACGAACGTGTGCGGTTGCTGCTGCGGCTGGAGTTTCTTTTCCGGCAAGCCAATCACGCGGCAACCGGCCATTCGGTTTGGGATAGCCGCATGGCCCTGCAAGGATTGTTCGATATTTTATTTTTGACTGGACGCAGCGAATTAAAAAATGAGCTGCTCAAGGAAATGGAGCGTCAGGCCGCCAACTTGAGCCGACTGCGGCGGATATCGGGCGTCGATACGGAAACGCTGGACGGTATTTTGGTAGAAATCAGTGCGGTAATCAGACGCATCCACAATGTCGATACCCAGAAACTGGATGCGATACGACAGAGGGATTTTCTTGGCGCCATCCGCAATCGCAGCCATGTGCCGGGCGGCACTTGCCGGTTCGACCTGCCAGGATTTCATCACTGGTTACAGCAAGACAGTATTGTCCGCAACCACCACTTGCAGGAATGGTTAGTTCCCTTCGCCCCGCTACAGGAAGCGGTCGAGTTGGCCCTGCGGCTCATCCGCGACAGCACTACTCCCCGCCCCGAGGTCGCCATTCAAGGTTTTTTTCAGCAGGTGCTGGGTAACAACGCACCTCATCAGCTTATCCGGGTCTTGCTCCCCCCCAGTGGGGCTATCTTCCCGGAAATCAGCGGCAGCCGGCATCGCTTTACCATTCGTTTCCTGGAACAGTCAGATCCCAACCAGCGGGCGATTCAAAGCACGGCCGATATTCCGTTTCAACTGGCCTGCTGCGCGATTTGAGCGTGCATCCGACGCAATCGCGCGATGATGGGTTCGTCGGCGGCGGGAAAGGTGAAGTCGGTCAGCCGCGCGGGCAACACCCACGTTAGCGGCTGACCTTCCCGTCCGTGCGGTTCGCCGCGCCAGGCGGTTACCCGCCAGACATCCAGCAGCACGGTTTTGTCGGGATAGGCATGACGGATCTGCAACCACGGTTCGGCGGCCTGGACCGTGATCCCCAGTTCTTCGTGCAACTCGCGCTGGAGCGCCATTTCTACCGCCTCATCCGCTTCCACCTTGCCACCGGGAAATTCCCACCGTCCGCCCTGGTGTGTGTGGTCGGGCCGGCGGGTGATCAGGATGGCTCCAAACGGATCAGCGATGATGCCCACGGCGACATGGACTGTCTCGCTCACGTCCGATACTCGGCGTTGATGCGAACGTAATCGAACGACAGATCGGTGGTCCAGATCCGCGCCGCCGCTTCGCCTCGGCCCAGTTCGACCCGGATCGTGATGTCGGGGCGCGCCATGACCTGCTGACCCTGTTCCTCCGTGTAGCCCGGCGCCCGGCCACCGTCACGGACGATGCAGACTTCGTCCAGATGAATCGCCACCCGGTCAATCACCAAATCCGCCAGCCCGGCCCGGCCCACCGCCGCCAGAATCCGGCCCCAGTTGGGATCGGATGCGAAAAACGCGGTTTTGACCAGTGGCGAATGGGCGATGGCATAGGCGACCCGCTGGCACTCGGCCCCATCGCGGCCACCCTCGACTTGTACCATGATAAATTTGGTCGCACCTTCGCCATCGCGGACGATGGCCTGCGCCAGGTCGCTGCACACCTCGCGCACCGCGCGGGCAAAATGCGCGTAATCCGCACCTTCCGCCGGCACGCACGTCCCGGACTGGCCGGTCGCCAGCAGCAGGCAGGAGTCGTTGGTGGAGGTGTCGCCGTCCACGGTGATGGCGTTGAAGGATTCGGCGACGGCATCGGTCAACACGGATCGCAACACGGTTTCATCCACGGCGGCGTCGGTGGCGACAAAAGCCAGCAGGGTCGCCATGTCCGGGCAAATCATGCCCGCGCCCTTGGCGATGCCGGTCACCGCCACATCCCGCCCGGCGAGATGCAGTCGCCGCGACGCCCATTTGGGCCGGGTGTCGGTGGTCATGATGCCGTGCGCGGCCTCGCTCCAGCCATCGGGTCGCAACGCCGCCAGCGCCGCCGGCAGCCCGGCCACGAGGCGAAACAGGGGCAGCGGTTCGCCGATGACGCCGGTGGAAAACGGCAAGACTTCCTCGACCCGGCAACCCACCCGTTCCGCCAGCGCCCGACAACTCGCCTCGGCATCCACCAGCCCTTGCCGACCGGTACCCGCGTTCGCGTTGCCGGTGTTGACCACCAGGTAACGGGGACTGGCGGCGGCCAGGTGCGTCCGCGCCACGATCACCGGCGCGGCGCAAAAGGCATTGCGGGTAAATACGGCGGCGGCCCGGGTTCCCGCTGCCGCTTCGATCACCACCAGATCCCGGCGGTCGGGGTACTTGATGCCAGCGCATGTCGTTCCCAGACGAATGCCGGCGATGGTCAATGGTTCCATGCCCGCTTCCTCCTCAACCCAATTGACCATGGCAATGTTTGTACTTCTTGCCAGAACCACAGGGGCAGGGTTCGTTGCGGCCGACCTTGCGGCCTTCGCGCACGAAGGGGATATGGGCCGTTTCTTCCAGTTGCGGGCGCGGCTCCTCCGAACCTTCGCCCTCGTCCTCCCCTTCCGCCAGCGCCGGGGCATCGGCGTGAACAAAGTGCAACGCGGCAGGCGCGGGACGGCGCGGCTCCGGGATCGGGGCTGGCTCGGTCTGGAATTGCGCTCGGATCAGGAAACCGACCGCCTCCTGATGAATGCGCTGGACCAGCGCCCGGAACATCTCGAACGCCTCGCGCTTGTACTCCTGCTTGGGATTCTTCTGGGCGTAACCGCGCAGGTGAATGCCTTGGCGCAGGTAGTCCATCGCCGCCAGATGCTCGCGCCAGTGGGTGTCCAGCACTTGCAGCAGCACCGCCTTCTCGAACTGCCGCATCCACGGCGCGCCCACCTGGGCTTCCTTGGCGGCGTAAATCTGTTCCAGTTCAGTGTGAATCCGCTCGCGCAGCGGTTCCTCATGCAGGTTGTGGTCGGTGTCCAGCCAGACGCGGAGCGGCAGTTGCAAGCCGAATTCCTTGTCCAGCGCCTCCTCCAACCCGGCCATGTTCCACTGTTCCTCCAGGCTCTGCGGCGGGATGAATGGATCGATCACCTGCTTGAGTACGTCGGCGCGCATGTCCTTCAACGTTGCGGATATGTCCTCGGCTTCGATCAACTCGTTGCGCCAGGCGTACATCACCTTGCGCTGGTCGTTGGCGACATCGTCGAATTCCAGCAGGTTCTTGCGGATGTCGAAGTTATGGGCCTCGACCTTGCGCTGGGCGTTCTCGATCGCCTTGGTCACCCACGGGTGTTCGATGGCCTCGCCCTTTTCCATGCCCAGCTTTTGCATCAATCCGGCCACCTTGTCGGAGGCGAAGATGCGCAGCAGGTTGTCTTGCAGCGATAGATAAAAACGGCTGGAGCCGGGATCGCCCTGGCGGCCGGAACGACCGCGCAACTGGTTGTCGATGCGCCGCGATTCATGGCGCTCGGTGCCGATCATGTGCAGGCCACCGGCAGCCACCACCTGCTCGTGCCGCTGCTGCCAGCCTTGCCGCGCCGCCTCGCGGGTCGCTTCCTCGACCTCGGGACCCATGGCCTTCAGTTCGGCTTGCAGATTGCCACCCAAGACGATGTCGGTGCCGCGTCCGGCCATGTTGGTCGCAATCGTCACCGTGCCCGGCTGGCCGGCCTGGGCGATGATTTCGGCTTCCCGCTCGTGCTGCTTGGCGTTGAGCACCTGATGGGGAATCTTTTCCTGGTCCAGCAATTTGGAGATCAACTCCGAAACCTCGATGGAGGTGGTTCCCACCAGGGTCGGCTGGCCGCGCTGGCGACAGTCGCGGATATCCTCCAGCACCGCCTCGTATTTCTCCTGCTGGGTGAGAAACACCAGATCACCCTTGTCGTCACGGATCATTTTCAGATGGGTGGGCGCCACGATGACTTCCAGTCCGTAAATCTGCTGGAACTCGAAGGCTTCGGTGTCGGCGGTGCCGGTCATCCCCGCCAGTTTCTGGTACAGGCGGAAGTAGTTCTGGAAGGTGATCGAGGCCAGGGTCTGATTCTCGGCCTGGATCGATACGCCTTCCTTGGCTTCGATGGCCTGGTGCAGACCATCCGACCAGCGCCGGCCCGGCATGGTGCGGCCAGTGAATTCGTCCACGATGATGATTTCGCCGCCGCGCACGATGTATTCCACATCCTTGTGAAACAGCGCGTGCGCCCGCAAACAGGCGTTGAGATGGTGAAACACGCCGAGGTTGGCGGCGTCGTACAGGCTGTCGCCCTCGCGCAGCAGTCCCGCTTCCAGCAACAGATCCTCGACCTGCTCGTGACCCGCTTCGGTCAGATAAACCTGCTTGGTCTTTTCATCGACCCAGTAGTCGCCCGGCCCTTCCTCCTCCTTCTGGCGGGTCAGTCGTGGGACGATCTCGTTGACCTTGCGATAGAGTTCCGAGCTTTCCTCGGCCGGGCCGGAGATGATCAGCGGCGTCCGGGCCTCGTCAATCAGGATCGAGTCCACCTCGTCCACCAGCGCGTAATGCAAGGGCCGCTGTACTTTCTGGTCCAGGTCGAACGCCATGTTGTCGCGCAGGTAATCGAAGCCGTATTCATTGTTGGTGCCGTAGGTGATGTCGGCGGCATAGGCGGCGCGCTTTTCCTCGGGACTCATCCCGGCGATGACGACCCCAACGCTCATCCCCAGGAAGCGGTAAATCTGGCCCATCCAGTCGGCGTCGCGCCGCGCCAGATAGTCGTTGACCGTGACCACGTGGACGCCCTTGCCGGTCAGCGCGTTGAGATAGACCGTCAGCGTCGCCACCAGGGTCTTGCCCTCGCCGGTGCGCATTTCGGCGATTTTACCTTCGTGCAGCACCATGCCGCCGATCAACTGCACGTCGAAATGGCGCATGTCCAGGGTGCGCTTGCTGGCTTCGCGCACCACGGCGAACGCCTCCGGCAATAACGCATCCAGGGTTTCCCCCTGGGCCAGGCGGTTCCTGAATTCGTCGGTTTTGGCGCGCAGGTCCGCGTCGCTCAAGGCCGCGATCCCCGGTTCCAGGGCGTTGATCCGGTCCGCGACCTTGCGCATCCGGCGGAGCACGCGGTCATTGCGGCTGCCAAAAATGGTTTTCAGAATATTCATCAATCGGGAGCCTTTGCTTCGTCACTCAATGCAAATAGGCGTCATGATACCCCAAGGGGCAGGAATTTTGGGCGGCGGCCCGGAGACGCCTGCCTTAACGGGACATCTTCGCCGAACTCCACGCCCAATAGACAATGCGGCCCCCGGGATCACCGGGAAGCCGCATCGGAGGGGACAAGCGGGGGAAAACGGAGGGCGCGACCGCTTCAGCGGGTGGCCTGGGCCGGTTGCAGGTAGGAAATCGGCGCCTGCCGTTCGTCGCTGAAGGTGGCTTCTTCCCAGGCCGCGCTGTTGGCCAGCAGTTCGCGCAGCAGCCGGTTGTTCAGGGCATGACCGGACTTGTAACCGGTGAACGCACCGATCAGGCTGCGCCCCAGCAGGTATAGGTCGCCGATGGCGTCCAGAATCTTGTGCTTGACGAACTCATCCTCGTAACGCAGGCCGTCCTCGTTGAGAATGCGGTAGTCGTCCACCACGATGGCGTTGTCCAGCGTGCCACCCAGGGCCAGCCGCCGTTCGCGCAGATATTCGAGGTCGCGCATGAAGCCAAAGGTGCGCGCCCGGCTGACTTCCTTGACGAAGGAGGTGGTCGAGAAGTCCACCACCGCGTGCTGGTTGCGGCCCCGAAACAGCGGATGATCGAAGGAAATGGTGAACTCAACCTTGAAGCCGTCGAAGGGATCGAACCGCGCCCATTTGTCGCCATCCTCGACCATGATCGGCCGCTTGATGCGAATGAAGCGCTTGGGCGCGTTCTGCTCCTGGATGCCCGCCGACTGGATTAGGAACACGAAGGGACCGGCGCTGCCGTCCATGATCGGCACCTCGGGGGCGCTCACATCCACGTAGGCATTGTCGATACCCAGCCCCGCGAACGCCGACAACAGATGCTCGACCGTGGAAATGCGGGCCTTGCCCCTGACCAGGGAGGTGGACAGCTGGGTATCCCCAACATGACGTGGGCAAGCCTTAATTTCGACCGGTTCCGGCAAATCGACCCTCCGGAATACGATGCCCGCATCGGGCGCCGCCGGGCGCAACGTTAAATAGACCTTGTCGCCGGTATGCAAACCGACGCCAGTCGCCCGGATGGCGTTTTTCAAGGTTCTCTGCCTAATCATGTTAGGTCCCCCAACACGTCGATTGAACTGGAGCGTAGCGTCGTGGTAAGCCGCGCGGGTCTGGATTGCGCACCCGCGAGCTTGCCTACCAGCCCATGCGACCAGCAGGCAACCACCCCGCCATCTTGCGTTGCGACGAAGATACCGCAATCCGTAGCGATATTGCAACTTGTTTCTCTTTAGCAACTCAAATTGTTGTTAAGTTACGAAAGCGATCGTTCCAGTCCCGGTCAACCGAATATAGCCGTTGACCCACACTGCGGAGACCTTCCATCAAGGTAGGCGTTGACGGCTCCAATCGTTCAATCCGCTGGTCGCCCCAGAGCCTGCCGACGCAGGAACGCCGGAATATCCAGATACTCCTCAGGATCGACGCGCTCCCGTTCGCTCGGAATATCGCCGACCGCCCTCTGTCG
>JBDHRD010000146.1:0-8208 GCA_039807425.1 Candidatus Contendibacter sp.
GGCGTGATCATCCCCGGCATGGCCAGCATCTTCGGCATCTTCCTGATCCGGCAATATCTGCTGGCGATTCCCGACAGTCTGCTGGACGCGGCGCGGATGGACGGGGCTGGCGAATTCCGCATCTACTGGTCGCTGATCCTGCCGCTGTGCCGGCCGATTCTGGTGACACTGGCGATCTTCACCTTCCTCGGGGCCTGGAACGATTTCATGTGGCCGCTGATCGTGCTGACCGACAGTTCAATGTACACCCTGCCGGTGGCGCTGGCCAATCTGCTGGGCGAACACGTCCAAGACACCGAATTGATGATGGCCGGATCGGTGCTGACCGTGCTGCCGGTGATGCTGCTGTTCGTGGCGCTGCAAAAATACTATATCGCCGGGATCATGCTGGGGGGGATGAAGGGGTAAGGAGGTGAGCACACCCAGCCAGCATCCCAATACTCAGGGGGGCGGGCGGGAAGCGAGGGACGACACCCGGCCAGCGCCTTCAACATGCAAGGCAGCCTGGCCGGGAAGGGGTTCTCTACTCAAACCTTGCGGGCGCAGGCCTGAATGGCGGTCAGGGCGATGGTGAACACGATGTCGTCCACCAGCGCGCCGCGCGACAGATCGTTCACCGGCTTGCGCAGGCCTTGCAGCATGGGGCCGATGGAGACGACGTGGGCACTGCGTTGCACAGCCTTGTAGGTGGTGTTGCCGGTGTTGAGGTCGGGGAACACGAACACCGTGGCCTGCCCGGCCACCCGGGAACCTGGCGCCTTCTGCTGGCCGACTTCCAGCACCGACGCCGCATCGTATTGCAGCGGGCCGTCGATGAGCAGCTCGGGCGCTTTTTTCCGGGCCAGATCGGTGGCGGCGCGTACTTTTTCCACATCAGCTCCGGTGCCGGAACTGCCGGTGGAATAGCTGATCATGGCGACCTTGGGCTCGACGCCGAACGCTTGGGCGCTGGCGGCGCTCTGCAACGCAATCTCCGCCAGTTCGGCGGCATTGGGATCGGGATTAATGGCGCAGTCGCCGTAGACCAGCACCTGATCGGGCATTAGCATGAAGAACACCGAGGACACGATGGACGAGCCCGGTTCCGTTTTGATGAGTTGCAGGGCCGGCCGCACCGTGTTGGCGGTGGTATGCACCGCGCCGGAGACGAGGCCGTCGACGTCGTCCGCCGCCAGCATCAGGGTACCGAGCACGACGGTGTCTTGCAGTTGCTCGCGCGCCTGGCCAGGGGTCAGACCCTTGCCCTTGCGCAATTCGACCATGCGTTCGACGTACCGCTCGCGCACGTCGTCCGGGTCGATGATTTCCAGCGTGGACGGCAGGACAATGCCATGCGCGGCGGCCACCGTCTCGATGGCGGCGCGCTGGCCGAGCAGCACGCAGCGGGCAATGCTCTTTTCCGCACAAATGACGGCGGCGCGGATGGTGCGCGGCTCGTCGCCCTCCGGCAGCACGATGCGCTGGTTGGCGGCGCGCGCCTTCTGGATCAGCCGGTAGCGGAAGGCGGGTGGTGACATCTGGGTGGAGGCCGGCATCCGGACACTGGCGTTGAGCACGTCGGTCGAGAGATGTTCGGCCACCGCGTCCATCACCGCGTTCATGCGCGTGGTGTCGTCGGCGGGGACGGCGCTCGGCATGTGGTCGATCTGGGTGGCGGTGATGAAGCTGTCGTTGGCTACGCTCAGGACCGGCAGGCCGCTCTCGAAGGCGTGCGAGGCCAGCTTGCGGATGCGCGGGTCGATTTCCGAGCCGTGCGTCAGGATCAGGCCGGCCAGTTGCACGCCCTTGCTGGCCGCCAGCGCCGTGGCCAGCATGATGTCGTCGCGGTCGCCCGCGCCCATGATCAAGGCGCCGGGGGTAAGACGATGGACCATCTCGGCGGCCGAGCGGGCGGTGATCACGGTTTCGAGCACGCGACGGGTAGCCAACTCGCCCTCGATCAGCACGCGGGCGTTCAGGTGGCGGGCCACGTCCAGCGTGCGCGGCGCCAGCAAGGCCGGGTCGTGAGGAATCACGCCCCACAGTTCGATGTCGTCCAGCGCCTGGCGGGCGGCTTCAGCGTCGAACTTGGCCGGGGCCTTGTTGATGATCGCGCCGGCGATGTGGCAACCGACCTTGCTCATGCGCTGGGTCATGTGTCTGATGTCATCCACCGCGTAACCGCTTCTACCGCTGGCCACAAGAACGATCTCGGCCTTCAGGCTGCGGGCGATCTCGGCGTTCAGACGCGGCGTGAACGGATGGATGGCGTCGGTGTGCATGCCTTCGGCCACCAGCACGTCAGCGCCCTCGGCGGCGCGCAAGCACAGGCTGACGACGTCTTCCAGCAACTCCGACTCCTGGCCGGCCGCCAACTGTTCGTCCGCCCGGACGATCGACACCGGCTTGGGCGCCTCGATCTGACCAATCTCGCGGGTGAACTGGATCGAATGGTCGTTGGCCGTATCTTCCTCGGCCACGGGCTTGACGAAACCGACTCGAAAGCCCCGCCGTTGCAGGGCGCGGATGAGGCCGAGGGCGACGGACGTCAGACCGACGTTCTGACGGGTGGGAATCAGGTAGAAAATCTGCATGATGATTCAACCGGTAGAGCAATCAAACGGCGATCTTGAACACGATCTTGCGCACCGGCCCGGACCGGTCGGCTTGCAGGCCCGGCATGTGCGCATCCTCGGGCCACAGCAGCATGAAGCAGCCGTCGGTCAGGGTCAGAAAGTCGCCCTCGCCTTGCAGCACCGACAGGTCGCGCTGCTCGTCGTGCGATTCCAGCTTCATGCGATGCAGGGGGGCATAGCCGATGCGCTCCGTTCCCTGCAATACAAACTGCAAGTCAATGTAGCGGCGATGGGCTTCCCAGAAACCTTCGCTCGGAGCCTTGGTGTGGTAACCCTGCACCAGGGCGAAAAGCGCATCGCCCGCCAGGGGATAACGACCCTGTTCCAGGGCGTTCAGATCGGTGGTGCGCAGGAAATCGAAAGCCTGCTTGAACAAAGGACCCAGCGCGGCGTAGCGCTCGACGTTGCTGATGTGATCGACGATCACGGAAATCTCCCGAGAATGGAATGGCCCAACGGTTCAAGCCACCAACGTCTGCGTGCCTTGCCAGCACGCGCCGGGCGCCAGATCGACCGGCGTGCCGATGGCTCCGGCTTCGACACAAACAAACCGCAGATAGTCGTCCGGCTCCAGGTCGGCCATGGTGGCGCATTTGGCCACCGCCGGATTCCAGACCACCGTATCCGGGAAACCGGCCGATCGAACGAGCGTAGTCCGGCTCGGTTCGATCAACCGCAGCTCGGTGGGGGCGTCGAAGTAGACTCGATTGACTTCATCGGTGAAAGCGACCCGCGGCGCGGTCTGCTGCTTTTCGGCATTGCCCGCCGCCGCATCCCGATACCGCACGCCCGCCAGTCCTTCGACCACGGTCGCGGCGAGGTCGATGACGGCGAAATAGGTATGGAGCGCGCTGGTGAAGGCGAACGCTTCGGAACCGGTGTTGGTGATGGCGAGCGTGACCGCCAACTGGTTTCCGCCGATGGCGACGGTCAACTGGGCCAGAAAAGCGTTGGCCCAGAGACGGCGGCTCTCTTCCGTATCGCGGAGGCGGAACGTCGCGGACGCGCCAGCCCCGACAACCTCCGCGCCGACCAACTCCCACGGCAGCAGGCGCGCGAAGCCATGCTGGGCCAGCGGTCCGGTCATGCCGAATTGGGGGAACACGACCGGGACGCCGCCCCGAATGGGCGAACCGGACTTGAACTGAGACGCCCGGCTCATGAACAGCCGTTCCGCGCTACCCGCCGGAATCCACGAAGTGACGTGCGCGCCGTGGAGGTAGATCTCGGCCTGTGCGCCGTCGGGTGCTTGGAGCATCAGCTTGGGTAGATCACCAGCGCCCGGGGCGATGGCGGAAACAGCATTCGGAGTTGTAGCGTTCACAAGGAAATTCCTGAGTAGTCCATTCGCCAAGGCTGTACCCAAACTCCCCTCTCCTTGCGGGAGAAGGGTTGGGGGTGAGGGCGACACCGGTCCTCAGCGGATAACGCGGGCACCCTTGCCCTTCATCGCCGCTTCGACTTCCTCCACGCGCACCATCGAGGTGTCGCCCGGAGTGGACATGGCCAGCGCGCCATGGGCCGCGCCGTATTCGACGGCGGCCTGTGGACCCTTGCCTTCCAGGAAGCCGTAGGCCAGGCCGGAGGCGAAGCCGTCGCCGCCGCCGACGCGGTCGTAGATTTCCAGGTTGTCGCGCTTCATCGACTCGTAGATCTTGCCGTCGTACCAGACGATGGCGGACCAGTCGTTGATGGTCGCGGTCTTGGCGTTGCGCAGAGTGGTGGCGGCCACCTTGAAGTTGGGGAACTCCTTCACCGCGCTCTTGATCATGTTGGCGAAGGATTCGGTCTGGATGTTGGTCAGGTGCTCGTCCGCGCCTTCCACGTGGAAGCCCAGACAGGCGGTGAAGTCTTCCTCGTTGCCGATCATCACGTCAACGTACTTGGCGATTTCCCGGTTGATCCGTTGCGCGCCTTCCTTGCCACCCTGGCTTTTCCACAGGGACGCGCGGAAGTTCAGGTCATAGGCGACGACCGTGCCGTACTTCTTGGCGACCTGCACGGCTTCGAGCACCGCTTCGGCGGTGTTGGACGCCAGCGCGGCGAAAATGCCGCCAGTCTGGAACCAGCGCACGCCTTCCTCGCCGAACAGCTTTTCCCAGTTCACTTCGCCGGGACAGATTTGCGACGCGGCGGAGTGACCCCGGTCGGAGCAGCCCAGCGCCGGGCGGATGCCGAAGCCCTTCTCAGTGAAGTTCAAGCCGACGCGGGTGTTGCGGCCCAGGCCGTCGAAATCGCGCCAGATGACGTGGGACATGTCCACGCCGCCCTGCATGATGAAATCCTCCACCAGCCAGCCCAGGTCATTCTTGGGCAGGGCGGTGACCACGGCGGCGCGCTTACCCCAGCACTTGCGCATGGCGCGGGCGACGTTGTACTCGCCGCCGCCTTCCCACACCTGGAAGGAGCGGGCGTTGCGCACCCGGCCAAAGCCCGGATCGAAACGCAGCATGACTTCGCCGAAGGATGCACAGTCCCACTGGGTTTCCGCTGCGGATTTAATCACTAATTCAGCCATTTTCTTATCCTCAAACACCCTCCTCCTGGCGGAGGAGGGTGGGGGTGGGGGTGGGGGTGGGGGAATTAATCAATCAACGCGCCTTCAAGGCAATGGCTTCCTTGGCCAGGGCGGTGATCTTGCCCCAGTCGCCGGCGTTCACCGCCGCCTTGGGCGCGAGCCAGGAACCACCGACGCAGGCGACGTTGGGCAACGCCAGAAAATCGGGGGCATTTTCCGCCGAGACGCCGCCAGTCGGGCAGAACATCACGTCGGGGAATGGTCCACCCAGCGCCTTCAACATACCGATGCCGCCCGCCTGCTGGGCGGGGAACAGTTTCAATTGGCTGAATCCGGCCAACCGGGCGGCGATCACGTCCGAGGGCGTCATCACGCCGGGCAGCAGGGGCAGTCCCGTTTCGTGGGCGGCTTGAATCAGCGCCGGAGTCAGGCCAGGGCTGACCCAGAAACGGGCACCGGCGTCGATGGCATGAGTAAAATCCTGGGGGCGGGTAATGGTACCCACTCCCATGATGGCGTCCGGCACCTCGCGGGCGATGAGTCGGATCGCGCCCAGCGCCGGAACGGGTACGCAAGGTCACTAATACTACGGGCATGTGGTGCCCGTGCTGAGGACGCAGGCGAATGCCGAGCCCGTGCTGGGATAGCCAGGGCTGACGTTGATTCCGTGGGCATCCACTTCCAGGGACGGGCCGCTCGAAGCACTGACCTTGACGTCCTTCATCGTTACGCAAGCGTCGAGGCAGGTCTTGGGAGAACCGTCAGGCAGGGTTTTGTCGCTCGTGCCGCCGGGGAACCTCTTCAGGAAAGCCGTATCTCCCCAGTTCCACGTGTAGTCCACAGCCCTGATGACAAAGTTGTCGAACGTGGCGTTCCTGATCGGAGACGCAGCCGTTGGACGCGCCGGATCGTTGTTGACGTTTTCAGGGATTCCTTCCAGGTAGATCCCGGCCGCAGGCGTCTTGCCGGTCGCGGCGGCACTGCAAGCCGTGCCGTCGGCGGTGGCGCCGCTCACGCACGCCGTGCCCTGAATGTCCTTGTAGTGGAGCCCGTCAAAGACCGGAATGCGGGCTTTCGTGTCCGCAAGGAAATTACTCGGGGAAACGGTCCCGCTCTGGTAGTTGCTCGTAACCTCGAGGCCCTGCACGATGCTCCTCACCCGGATGTTTTCGTAGTGGATATTCTTGATATATCCACCGCGGCCGGGGAGCGTCTTGATTCGCAGCGCCCGGTCGCCGGTGAGATCGGAGTCGTACGCGAACACGTTGCGTACACCGCCCGACATCTCGCTGCCCACGGTCACGCCGCCGTGTCCGTTTCCGGACTTGATCCGCCGGACGACGATGTTTTCGCTGGGTCCCTTGGGGTACTTTTTAGGATCTGCTGGCCAGAACCAGGCGTCTTCATTCAGCCCCGCCTTGATGGCGATGACATCGTCGCTAGTGTTGAAGTAGGAGTCCTCGATGAGGACGTTCCGCGAGGAGTCCGGGTTAAGGCCGTCGCCGTTCGCCGGCTTCGATCCGTACTGTACGAAGCTCACGCCGTCTATGCCGGTTACCGGTATTTGGCCGGTCGGGTAGGATACGCCGTTGCTATCCGTGTAGGGATAAACGTCCCCTTCCGCAAAGCTGACCACAGTGATGTTGCGGGCAATGACGTTCTTGGAATAGACCGGGTGAATCATCCAGAACGGGCCGTACTTAACTGTCACACCCTCGATGAGCACGTTCTTGCAGGTGTGGAACTGGATCATCGAGGGGCGCAGGAACCCCCACATAGGTTCCGGCAAATTGAGCAATTTTCTGTACCTGTTGATCTTGGGCGTGGCTGCTTCCGATGTGAGTCCGGGGGGAAGCGCGGTTTTGTCCATCGCGGCCACGATCCTCTGTTCCGGTGGCACATAGGTGACATCTCCCTTCACGTATGTCTTGTAGACGGCGGTGGCGTACTCGCTCGTAAAGTCAATATTCCTGTCGACTGCTGCGCCTGAACTGTTGTAGGTGGAAACGTTCCCTTTCCATTGCCACCAATACCAGCCTTGGCCGATCAGCGTTCCCTCGCCGGTGAGCGCCACGTTCTTGCAGCCTCGGAAATAGACTTGCGGCGAGTAATTCATGACGTCCATGCCTTCCCATCGTGTGAGGACGGGCGGCAGGTAGTCCTTGAAGTCGGCGGAGAAAGTGATCTCGGCGCCCTTATGGACGTGCAGCTCAATACCATCGCAGGAGCCATTGTCGCTGGTGATCTGGATGGGACCCGTGAGGTATTTGCCTGGGGGAACGAAGATCCTGCCACCTCCAGCCTTTTTAGCTACGGCGACCGCCTTGGCGAAGGCTTCGGTACTCTTCTTCTTTCCTTTTTGGTCCGCGCCAAAGGCGACCACATTGAACGTCCGATTCGAAAGTCTCGGCCTCACGAACGCCGGCACTCGGAATGGTGCGTTCGTGACGGGCTGAATGGGCACGTCGGCATAGGGCGTGTAGGTCGCCGGATCCTTATGACCATCCTTTTCGGCGCCGCTACTGGCATCGGCAACAAAGGTGAAAGCCCACAGTGCGGTACCCAGCAAACCACAAAGCACCATCACGCAAAGGCTCGATGATGGCGCCATCTTCAATTGTTCGACGGTGTCTTTATCAGAACCGAGTGAGTCATTACCGAAGTCCTTCCCGGAAAACATCTTGAATTTTCTTATCATGGTGCTCTCCAATGGTGCGTACAGTTTTTTGGTGAGCGCGAGAGCGAGCCGGCCGGCGAGAGCGGCGGAACCCTTATGGCTATTCCTGCTCATAATAGGGTTGATTCGGTAGCCATATTCGCTGTCACGCTCTCTCCACGGGTTTGGATAGGATGGTGGGGACGGAGATTGGGTGAAGAATGCTCAGCGCGCCTTCAGGGCGCTCGCCTCTTTGGCCAGGGCCGTGATCCTGTCCCAGTCGCCGGCGTTCACCGCCGCCTTGGGCGCGAGCCAGGAACCGCCGACGCAGGCGACGTTGGGCAACGCCAGAAAATCGGGGGCGTTTTCCGCCGAGACCCCGCCGGTCGGGCAGAAGGTCACATCCGGGAACGGCCCGC
>JBDHRD010000147.1:0-8167 GCA_039807425.1 Candidatus Contendibacter sp.
GCCTGCGGTTTGACCGCATCCAGCACCGCCTGCAATTTGGCCTCGTCCTCGTGCGACAGCGAGGTCTTCAGCAGCCGCCCGCCGGTACCCTCCAACTCGGCCAGCACCTTATCCGGGGTGAAGTGCTTGACCAGCACGAACAGCACGGAGGAACCCGGCTTCAACTCGGAGGCCAGCTTCTTCATGAAATCGTTGTTAATGCCGACGTCGGCCAGGGCGCCGCTCAACGCGCCGCCCGCCGCGCCCGCTGCCAGTCCCAGCAGCGGATTCATGAAGATCAACCCGATCAGCAACCCCCAGAAACTGCCGGAGACCGCGCCGGTGGCCGTCAGGTTGTGAATCTGGTCCAGCTTGACCTTGCCCTTCTCGTCGCGCACGGCGGCCACCGCGTCCTCCAGGTCGATCAGGTACTCCTTCTGCATCCGCAGCAGCCGCAACCGCACTTCCTGGGCCTTGTACATGTCGTCGTAGGCGACCGCGACAAACGTGTTGCTCATCGTAAAATTCTCCCGCTGTTGGCTCCAAGGTAATCAAGCGGCGGGACATTTCGTCCCGCGATTCCTCCAATCGGTCTGGCCACTTCACAGTCTCGGAACGGAAGTCGCCAGGCAATCTGCCGTCAGACCGTTTTCAGGATAAAGAATTCTTAAGCGGTCGGCATAAACCTCTCGGCGTAGTTCGCCATAGTAGGTTTGATAACTCAGGCTCTCGAACTGCGCACGCTGCTCGGGCGTATTCAGGGGGAGCGCCCCGTAATTCGACCCGCAGCGCGCCTCGGTGGCGGATAACCATTCCTGAAATGGCCGGTCGGTTGCGTAATTCAGCGCGCACGCACCGACCGCCAGTGCCGGTGTTATGAATAGCCAAGCCCATCGTTGTTTCATCCTGCTCCTCCTGCTCCTCCTGGTAGTTGTTGACGAAAGAAATCGGTCAAGTCATAAAATCGGATCGAACAGCCGCGCCGCCCGTACCGCCCACCGGAAGGGCCAACTCCGGTCTCGCAAATCGGCGGCGGAGGTTCGCCGGGACTGCTGGAAATCCCGCTCCAGCATCGCCGCGACCTGGCCAGCGAACGTCCGGTCGATTGCCACCGCCATGACTTCGAAATTGAGTCGCAGCGAGCGGTTGTCCAGATTGGCGGTGCCGACCGCGGCGACCTCGTCGTCCACCAGCACCACCTTCTGGTGCAAGAAACCGTTCTGGTAGCGATAAATCTGGATGCCGGTTCGATCCGCCGCCTCCAGAAACGAAAAAGAGGCGAGATAGACCAGCTTATGATCCGGCTTGGCCGGGAGCAGGATGCGAACATCGACCCCGCGCAGGGCCGCCAGTTGCAACGCCTCAAACACCGGCAGGTCGGGTACGAAATAGGGGCTGGCGATCCACAACCGCCGTCGCGCCCCGACGATGGCCTGATGGAAAAACATCGAACAGGTTTCCAGCGCATCGGCCGGGCCGGTGGGAAAAATCAGCGCGACCTGGTCGCTGGCCGCCGCTGGCCGCCATTCCAGATCGGGCGTCTGCCGACTGGCCCAGTACCAGTCCGCGAGGAAGACCAGTTGCAGCGCTTGCACCACCGGCCCCTTGACCCGAAGATGCGTGTCGCGCCAGTGGCCGAGAGGGCCATGCCCCAGGTATTCGTCCCCCACGTTCAGACCGCCGACGAAAGCCACCCGGCCATCCACCACCACGATCTTGCGATGGTTGCGGAAATTGAGTTGAAAACGGTTGCGCCGGCCGCGCGTGGTGTGGAACGCCGACACGGCGATGCCGGCGACGCGCAGGGTCTCGATGTAGGTTTTCGGCAGCGCGTGGCTGCCGATCTCGTCGTACAGCACCCGGATCGCTATGCCGGCGGCCGCTTTGCGCAGCAGCCGGGCGTGTAGCTCGTGTCCCAGGTCATCGTCCTTGATGATGAAAAACTGGATCAGAATATAACGCTCGGCCGCCTCGAGCGCGGCGAGAATGGCGCTGAAGGTGGCTTCGCCATCGATCAGCAGTTCCAAGGCATTGCCCTGGGTATAGGGGACGCGGCTCAATTGGGCGAGAACCTGGAGATCGCCGGTCCGGTCGGGCGGTGGGTCGACCTGATGTTCGCGCAGTCGCTCCAGGATAATGGCAACTCCGCCGTGATCGGCCTGTTCCAGCGCGCCGCGCTGCAAAGCCTCGACGTAGCCGTGGAAACGGTTACGGCCTAAAATCCAGTACAGAGGCAGGGCGAGATAGGGAAACGTCAACAGCGAAATCGCCCAGGCGATAGCGCCCTGCGGGGTTCTGACGTTGGCCACGGCATGGATCGCTGACAACACCCCAAAGGCGTGAATCAGCACCACCACGGCCGATATCAGCATGACGAGATCTTGCTCCAGCATCGAAGTGGTATCCTGGCGAGCGGACGAACAGAGATTGATTCTTGAGGTTTTGAATTATGCACAACCTTGGCCGATGGCTGGTAAGTTTTATGCTGGGGTGGATGCTGATGGCTGGCTGGGCATTCGCGCAACCGGTCCCCTCCGCATCTCCAACTCCCGGCGCGATACCGACCGAATCGTTTCCTCATCACCTGCTGGGCGAGATGGAACACGAAATCGCTGCCGTCGAACCGTGGTTGGACCGCTATGGTTACGGCGCGGTGTTTGCGGCGGTGGGCGTGGAAGGCTTCGGTATCCCGGCGCCCGGCGAAACCTTGTTGATCGCCGGCGCGGTGACCGCCGCCACTCAAACCGATTTCCACATCGGCCCGCTTTTGCTGACTGCATTCCTGGCGGGTGTACTGGGCAGCAGCCTGGGCTATTTGATCGGCCGTCGGGGCGGACGGGCGTTGCTGCACCGTTTTCGGGTGGACGAGCGCCACTTGCAGCGGGTCGAACAGGGTTTCAATCGTTATGGCGGGGGACTGATCGTCGTCGGTCGGTTCTTTGATGGACTCCGTCAATTGAACGGCATTGCCGCTGGCATCCTGGAAATGCCTTGGTGGACCTTCACGACGTATAACATCCTGGGCGCGGTGCTGTGGGTCGGCTGCTGGGGTCTGGGTATCTACTATCTGGACGAGCACCTGCGCGCGATCCTCGGGTTCATCCGGCAACTCAACTCGTGGGTAGTAGCAATCACCCTGATCGGGATAGCGTCGTTGCTCGCCTATGGCGGGTATCGGTGGCGGCGCCAAACCCGGGCCAGGTCCTGAGCACTCCCGCCTTCACCATCCGAATTACCCGCGTCGACCGGTTATGGCCGGGGCGGGGAGAAAGGGGGGATAGGATTTGACGCCTATCGGTCCGATGGTGCTCCCGGCGGCTGAGTGAGCCGGTAGAAGCGAATCCGCCCCGCCGACGGGAGACCGCTGCTGGCGGATGGGTCGCCAATGAAGCGCAGGGCGCGGCTGCCTTCCCAGGGTGCGTGAGGACCACGCGCCTGGGAGGATTGGGGATAGTAGAAGTTGACGACCAGCGACCGGCCGTTCCGCTGTTCCCACGGCGTCTGGATGAACGGATTGTCCTGACCGCGCAACGCTGTTCCAGCGGCATCCACGGCCAGCCGCCAGCGGGCGGTATCTTGCGGGCAAAGGAAGTCGTTCGAGAACGGCGAACGGAGCGAGACCGCCGGATTGAACTGATGGGGTTGAAAAACCACCCCTGCAACTCCGCTCCCGTACTGATGGCGTGCAGCAGGCGAAATCTCGCTCAGCCGCACCCGGTTCATCACCCCCCAGGCGATGCCCCGGTAAACCCGGGGATCATCGGCAAAGCCGGTGGAGTGGCCTTCGGCGTAGGCCAGCCGGGCCAGCAGTTCTTGGTCGGGAGGCTGGATTTTCATCAAGGCGGCGCGCGTCGTTTCGCCCGCCGCACGGGTCAGGCAGGCCGGCAAGTCGGCGGCGACTACCGTTCCCGCCAACAGCAGACCGCTGGCCAGCCACCCGAATCTGGATTTCCAGGCCATCATTTCACCCGCCGCCACAGCATGGCGTGCGTCACGATGTACTGGTACTTGCGGGCATGTTCCCGGATGACCAGCGGTTCCTCGGCCTCGCGCAACTGTTCGAAGCCTTCGGCCCGCAGGAACTCGCCCAGCGTCGCCGCGCTGCGAACCGGTTTTCCCTCCCGCTCGTAACCGCCCAGCCACGCTTCCGGCGGCGTGAATGGTTCCAGCCAACTGTACGGCGAGAAGATCGCCAGCAGACCACCGGGCTTGACCAATCCCAGCGGGCCGCCCAACCGTCCCAGTAGCGCTTTGGGGCTGGGCAGCCGGCACAGCAGATTGGCCAGCAGCACGGCGTCGAAGTCCACCAGCTCGGCAGGCAGCGAACAGGCGTCGGCCTGGCGGAAACTTACCCGGTTGCGGTCGATCTCCGGGTCCACCATCGCGTTCGCGGTCGCGCCCAGCACGCCTTCGTCCTTGCGGAAATAGCGCAGTTCGCCATCGCGGCGCAGGGTCTCTGCGGCGTCGATGAACGCCCGGCTGAGATCCACGCCCAATACCCGGTCGTAGCCGCGCGCCAACTCGAAACTGGCCCGGCCCACCGCGCAGCCCACATCGAGCGCCCTGGCGGTCGGCGCACCGTATTCGCTGGTGGCGTCGAGCAGCCAGCGGGCGCAGCGCACCGGGAATTCCACCGCGTCCCGTGGCCCGAACGCATAAGGCATCTGCTCTTGGGGGGCGCCGTAGTGCAGGAGCAGATATTCGTTGAGGATTTGCGGGTCTTCGTACACCTGGCTCGACGAGCCGGCTCGATCCAATCGCACCGCGCCGCCGTCACCCGCGCCGTGCACCAGCCGGAATCCGGCGTGCTGGAAAAAGTGGGGCCGGAAGTGGAAGCGCGACCAGAGGCTCGCTTCGTCGCCGGTGGATGCCCAGGAGCCACCCAGGATCATCTGGTGCTGGCCGTCGTAGCAGGGCGTGCTGAAGTCGTCGTAATAGGGATGAGCCCTGGCGCCGGGCAGCGGGTTGAAATGGTCTTCCAGCCACTGCCAGACGTTGCCGAACACATCGTGAAAACCGGCCTCGGTCGCCCGACTCGCGTTGACTGGCCAGGAAGAACTCCAAGTCAAATTGAGATTCCAGCCACACTCCCGCGCCAGGGTCGCGCCGTCGAAACACATCACCGGATCGGCCGCGATGCCGAGAGCCGACGCCTCCCGTTGCCGGGTGTCGCGCAACGCCTGATGCTCGGCTTCGCTGGGCAGGCGGCAGGGTGTCCCGTCCCGTTCGGCGCGCCAGGCGCAGTAGGCCTTGGCTTCGTGATAGTTCACGTCAACCGGCCAGTCCCAAGGCATATCGATCACCTCGAACAGGGTGCGCAGCCGGTAGCAGTGCAGGCCAGCGGGACCGTCGGGAACCCAAAAAGTCGGCCACTTGAGATTGCGGAACGTCCGCCAGTCCCAGCCGGTTGCCGACCAGTAGCGTGGTTCGCGGTAGCCGCCGGCCCCGACAAATTCGTGGAATTCACCGTTACTGACCAGAGAGCGGCTGGCCTGAAACGGCTGCACGGCGGTTTCGCGCCGGCCGTATTCGTTATCCCAGCCGTAGGAAGGCCAATCGGTCGGTTTGCCGAGCGCCACTGGCTGGCCTGGCACGTCGATGAATACATTCGATGGATAATCCACGTCAGTGCGTGGCGGGAACGTCGGGGGTTGCGCCCGCATGGCCGACGGATGCGGGAGCGGCCATGCGGCGGGCCGCCGCACCAGGTTCAAGGGCAGTTCGCGGATCAGCACCGAGGAGGTTTCCAAATGAATCCGCTCGTGCTCGAAGCCCATGAACAAGGCCCACAGCCGATGATTCTGATGGATGGGCGCATGGCCGGGAGCCAGGTCGGAATGAGATTCGATCAGGCCGCGGACGAGCCGATACACCTGCTGGCGGTAGGCATGGACTTCCTGGATGCTGGGCCAGCGCATCTCATTCTTGGACATGTCGTCCCAGCGCATTTCGTCCACACCGGTCTCGAACAACCGCTCGAAGTACGGATTCAGTGGTTTTTCGATCAAGCCGGCGACCCGCAGCTTGTTGACGTACAGCGCCGGTGGATGGCCGAAGTAGAAGATCATCGGGTGGCGCAGTTGATGGTAGGGTGGGCGAAAGAAGGCTTCCTCGCCCTGGAGGCTGGAGAACAGCGTCTCGGTCAACGTCCAGGTATTATCGAAGTAATCCAACACCTGCTGGCGGGTACAGGTCGCCAGATTCGGCAGCGGCAGCGAGGTCAGCGTACCGTCCGGTTGCAAGCCGGGGCAGTCCCGTGGTGGCAAACCCGTCCACCACCAGGCGGGGCGGGTGCCGGCGAGTTCCGCGTCGAGCTCGCCGCGCAGATTGTCGCGCCAGGCTTCGGCGGCGCTCTCCAGGATATCGGCGGCATGTGGCATGATCATGATTTCTCCCGTGAAATCTGGCGCAGAAGACGGCAAGCGGCCTCTGGTCAGGATTGGACAATAAACCATACAAAATCGGAAAGTTGGAGCGTGCTTCCAAGTCCCCATTCAGCCGCGCGCTCGGATTTCCCGCCCGCACCATAAAATCACCCCGTTCGTCAAATTCATCCACTCCTCTGAGATCAGGAAAACCTTTGAATTTAGCGGCCGCCGAGGGCGGTCTGCTGGAACGAAGGGTTAGACGACATTCTCTGCTTCCGACGGGTGCGCTAAGGCGGTGCAATGCCAAGCTGCCGTGCTTGCGATGCGGCATCTCTCGCGCCCCAGCGACGCTTGATTTTGTCCGCTTCGATTTCGAACCACTCCATCGCCACTAGCTCGCAGGACCTGCCGGTAGGCTGATTCCCAACGGAAGTGCCCTGTTGCATCCAACAGGGGCAACCAAGCTTATCGGTAGTAATCGATCACAATGGATTGTTGGCCGGTATACCGCTTCATTAAGCAATTCTTCTGCTAAATGCAAGCAATGGTTTTTCAATAATATTGAAACTCATCATGCCCATAGCTAGTGATAGAAAAAAGAGTATCGGTAGGATAATAAAATTATCGTATACCGAGTCACTAGAAAAAGAACTCCAAACCCTGCCCATCAAGCTTAATGTCAATATGTGAGACAAATAAATTGAATAGGAAGCGTCACCAATCTTAATCAAACTTGAATGAACAATAAATCCATTTTGCTCTAAATTAATAAAACAGAAAACTATCAGTGTTGCCGGCACGCCAAAAATCAATATTCGCCACCAGTCCTGCGGATCAATATGACCAGTAATATCTTGATATAAAACAAGGCCATAGATTGCAACGGAAAACCCCATTAATGCTATCAGCAGTAATGAGCCTGTTTTTAGTATTTTATTGTTTATGCGAAAATAGAGAATTGATAAGAAACACCCAAATATAAACTCAATGGTTAGGGGATTTATGATTAATTTAATAACAGGATTATGTGTTTGTAAAATAAGATTCGACAATAAAACCCCAAATAACCACAATGTCAGTGCCTTAAGAACATTCTTTTCGGGAGCCATTAGAAGGATGATAAAAAACCCTAGATAGAAATACATTTCATGTATCAGTGTCCAACCAACCATAACAAGAGGAAGAGTCTCGGATGGCCACAACAGAAAGGATGCCAAGATATCAGTTTGGTTTCCTTGACTGTTATTAACTAATGAAGGGCGAATGATAAGAACTACAAGTACTAATATGGAATAAACCCAATAAGTTGGATAAATTCTCGAGGCTCGATGATATAAAAAAAGAAATGCTTGCTTTGTGTTTTGAAATTTCCCCTTTGTTACGACAACCATTATGAAGCCGCTAATCACAAAAAATAAGTCTACACCAAATATCCCAAAATCAAAAAAATCTGGGAGAATTGTATTATTGCCACCATATTTTTTCTCGATTGCTTTGAGGTGAAAAAGAACAACTAATAAAACGGCAACTCCACGCAATGCCTGAATATTATATAATTTTCCCATGGATTTCTTTTATGATATACCTAAGGTCAAGGCACAGGGGCCAAACAGTACGCTTATCTCCAGTCAACGAGGGGGCGGCTACTCTAACGGGATCATCGCCAAAATGAGAATTGCTGCTGTGACCGTGTGCGCACCACGTCGATACTGCGGTCGATCTTCCATCCGCTGTTCTCCTCAAGCTCCAGCCCTTGACGAAGAGTGCGTGCTAAAGGCGGTTCCACCTAAAGGCAATGGCTTATATCATATTGTTTAATA
>JBDHRD010000148.1:0-8155 GCA_039807425.1 Candidatus Contendibacter sp.
AACATGGGGATACCTCAAGATATTTTAAAAATTGTGTTATTATACAATAAATTATCACGGACCTTAAGAGGGCTGGAGTGAGTGGGTAATGAGCTTGGGTCGTTACCCTGGATGAACCAAGTTTATAATGTGGTTTTTCTTACCAGGTAAGAATCAACGGTCAAGTCTTATTGTTCCTGGAAGGATGGAGGTGGGATGCGGTGAGGAATGCGGCCGGCGCGGTCCGTGGCCGGAACTCGGCCTGCAACTGGGTTTTCAGTTCCTCGATTTGCTTGAGTGCGAACGCGCCGATGACCAGCCGCCGCCAGGACTGACTGGCGTGAGCCAGGGCGGCGAACATCAGTTTCAACACCGCCCGCTGGCCAACAGCGTGGGGGATGATTTTGGTGCGGCGCGGTCGGGCTTTGTTGGGATCGCTGTTAGAGACTCTGTTGCAGCCGGTAGCATGTCCTCAAAACCCAACCTGATTAGCAAGATTCTTCAGCCTGCCGCCGAGCGGGCGCTTCAGGGCCAGCGCCGATAACCCCGTTGTCGCCTCGCTGATCAGATAGATGGCCAAAAACCACAGGGTGAGCGCCAGAGGGGTACTCTGGAACAGGGTCCCCGCGATCAGGGCCGTTTGCACCCGACCATTCTGGCGCTGAAAGGTCTTACACCCCCGCTGACCCAGGACAGAATGACTCGCCTCCCCACCGTGGGGGCAGCGAAAGCCTTCCGGCCAGCGGGCGCGTTCCAGCGCAGCGGCGCACGGGGTCTCGGCGCCGCACTGCTTAAGAAACGCGGGCCACGATAACCCCGGTTGAAATTGAATCCGATTCATCGGCATGGTCTGGCTCCAGCATGAAGGGGGCGCCAGTTTGCGCTAGAGTTACGCTACAAAACAGCGGGTTGAAGAATCTTGCTAATCAGGAGGGGATATACATGATTTCCACGCTGAACAAGGCCGAAAAGCACAAGCGCACCGGGCGGATTGGAGCGAATCCGCTTACAGCCTTCCGCGCTCGTCGCGGACGGCGAAGCCGTGCAGCGGAATGTTCAAATTTCGGGTCAGGGCGATGGCCTGGAACCGGTCGCCCATTTCGCCGGGCAGGGTCAGCAGCTTGACCTGGCGAACTTGTTCCAGATAACGGACGGTATCGGCGGCGTCCACCTCGGCCAGCAACTCCATCAGCCCGCAGCCGAACAGAAAATAGTTCTGGCTGGCGTAACCGCCGATTTCCAGCCCGGTAGCGTCGGCGGCGTCGGCGACGGCGGTGAAATCCACGCTGGCAGTGATGTCCTGCAAACCGGGCAAGATCAGCGGATCGGCGTGAACCCGGTGGCGGTAATGGCAGCGCAGAGTGCCGGCGATACGTTCGGGGTGGTAATACGCACGACGCGAATAGCCGTAGTCCACGAACAATAGCGCACCCACTGCCAGCGGTTCGGCGATGGCGCGCAGCCAGTCTTCCAGATGGGGAACATATTCGGAGGTGTAGCCCTCCGGCAGGCGCCAGCCCAATTTGGCCTCGATCCGGGCGACCGTGGCAGTGACCGCCGCATCTTCTTCCCCTTCAGCCCAAGCCAAACCGGTCGCGGTCCAGGTCACCATCAGCCGGCGCGGGCCATGCGCGGTGATGCGGAAGCATTCGACCGGCAGCGCGTCCAGTACTTCGTTGCCGAGCACGAGGCCACGAAAACCGGGTTCCGGCAATTTCTCTAGCCAGGCCACCCGCTCCAGCAGATCGGGCGCGCGCTCGGTCAGCATCTGGCGTTGGCGCTCGCGCAACTCGCCGCTGAGTTCGAGGATAGCGTAGCGTTCCGGCAAAGCATCCAGCGCCCGCAGTTCTAACAGCAGGTCGGCAGCCATGACGCCCGAACCCGCGCCGAGTTCGAGGATTTCGCCGCCGCCGAGCGCCTGCAGAATCTCCCGGCACTGGCGGGCCAGGCAGCGCGAGAACAGGGGCGACAGTTCCGGCGCGGTGACGAAGTCGCCACCGGGACCGAACTTGCGAGCACCAGCGCGGTAATAGCCCAAGCCCGGCGCATAGAGAGCCAGGTCCATAAAACGGGCGAAAGAGATAGCGCCGCCAGCGTTAGCGATCTCGGCGCGCAGGTAATCGAGTAGTCGGGCGCTGTGCGCCGCTGCGGCTGGATCGGGCGTGGGCAGTGTGTTGAGCGAGGAAACGGGCATGATCATAGGTGGCGCGTGGGTAGCCGGGATTAGTTGGTAAAGGGAAAATGACCATCCAGTTTTTACCATAAGCGCGGTCAGCGCGCCTGTCGCAAGACGATCAAGGTGTCGTGGGGTACAAACCGGCGCCGCAAATCCACTAAAATAGTCAAAATTTAGGTTTATCCCTCCGTGCCTGATCAGGCTTCCCACCGCGTCCGATGAAAACACCTGTCATTGCTTTATTGTTGCTCCTGCTCCTGTTCGTCTTCCCCGTCCAGGCTCAACCCGATCCCGCCGCACCGTCGCCAGCCACTGCCTACGTCAGCAACACGGTTCAGGTACCGCTCCGCGCGGGTGCTTCCAGCCGCCATAAGGTGATCGGCACGGTGCGCGGCGGTTCCACCGTCGAGGTGCTGAAGGTAGATGCGGCCAAAGGCTATACCCAAATCCGCACCCCCGCCGGGGTAAGCGGTTGGCTGCCGAGCGATCAAGTTACCAAAACCCTTAGCGGGCAAGAACAACTGTCCGCGACTCGTCAGGAACTGGAGCAGTTGAAAACGCGATATTTCGAAGTCCAGCAGCACATGGATAGCATGGCCAGCCAACCTGATGGGGAGGCTACGAGCTATCCCCGGCTTTATGAGGAGGCTCTGCGCTTGCGCCAGCAACTGGCCCAATACCGCAAGGTGGCGGCCGAGACCGTGGCGATCGACGAGCACAACAAGGCCCTGCAGGAACAGGTGGTGACTTTGGAGCGGGAACTGCAAATGATTCAGCAAGAAAACCAGGCATTGCGCAACGACAACAACAACATCCGATTTCTGATGGGGGTAGTGATTCTGGGTGCGTGTTTGCTGGTGGCAGTGATGATGCCCCGCATCCGGGAGCAGAAGCGGGCGCAGTGGAGCCAGCTATGATTGATGGCAGGTTAGGCGATTTCAAATCTGACGTGGATTGTGGGTCGATGGCCTGGTCCCTTGCCTCTTTTGGCGGTGGCCTGGCTCAGGTGGCGGCTTCGCTCTTGTCCACCAACCGCAGGAACAGTTCCTCCAGCCGGTTAGTCTTGTTGCGCAGGCTGGCGACCTCGATGCCGTGCGCCGATAACTGTGGGAACAGCGCATTGAGACCCTGCTCCCTGGCCACATCCACTTCCAGCGTGAGTTCGTCCACCCGGCGCAGTGGATAGCCGGGGATTTCCGGCAAGCCCACCAGCGGCTGGCGCAGATTAAGGACGAAGGTTTCCAGATGCAGTCGGCCCAACAGGGTCTGCATCCGGGTGTTCTCGACAATCGCGCCCCGGTCGATGATGGCGATGTGCCGGCAAAGGGTTTCCGCTTCTTCCAGATAGTGGGTGGTCAGGATGATAGTGGTGCCTCGGGTGTTGATTTCGCGCAGGAAATCCCACATCGAACGGCGAATTTCGATGTCCACCCCAGCGGTCGGCTCGTCGAGGATCAGCAGTTTCGGCTCGTGCACCAGTGCGCGGGCGATCATCAGCCGCCGTTTCATGCCGCCGGACAGCTGGCGGGCCATTCCCCCCCGTTTTTCCCACAGACCGAGCTGCTTGAGAACGCTTTCGGCCCGCCGCCAGGCCAGCGCGCGGGGAATGCCGTAATAGCCGGCCTGATTGACCACGATCTCGGCCACCGGCTCGAATTGATTGAAATTGAATTCCTGCGGCACCAGCCCGATACAGGATTTGGCGGCGTTCAACGCGCGGTCGAGGTCGTGGCCGAATACTTCGACCGTGCCGGCCGTCTTGCGCACCAGCGAGCAAATGATGCCGATGGTGGTGGACTTGCCGGCGCCGTTGGGACCGAGCAGGGCAAAAAATTCACCCTCCGCCACTTCCAGATCAATGCCGCGCAGGGCTTCCAGACCGTTGGCATAGGTTTTACGCAGATTGCGGAGGGCCAGAGCGGGGGTGAACATGCCGGTGACTCTGAATGGGCGAGAGAGATTGCGGTTATTCCGATACCAGAAACGGTTCGAACTCCGGGGTATAGCGTTCCTGAAAGCCCTCGGGTTTGACGAGCACGAAAAAAGCCGCCAGATGGTGTTCACTGGCCAGTTGAAAGCCCGCGTCCGGGCCAGCGACCATCAACGCGGTTGCGGTGGCGTCGGCGATCATGGAGCGGTCGCCGATCACCGTCACCGACGCCAGGGTTTGTAAAACCGGCCGGCCGGTGCGCGGGTTAATGACGTGCGAGTAGCGCTGGCCGTTCTGCTCGAAGAAGTTGCGGTAATCACCCGAGGTGGAAATGCTGCGATCCCCGAACCGGACGAGCCGCTCGACCGCGCGCTGGCCAGGGACAGGTTTTTCGATGGCGATGGTCCAGGGCTGGCCTTGGCCGTTGTGACCCCTGGCGCGAATCTCACCGCCGATAGACACCAGGTAACTCGTGATGCCCGTGGTTTCCACCAACGCCGCCAACTGATCCACGCCGTAGCCCTTGGCCAGCGCCGACAAGTCCACGTAAAGATCGGCGCGCTCCTTTTTTAATGCGGGCGGCTGCTCGCGGGCTTGCAGCCGCCAGTAGCCGACCCGTTCACGGACCCGGGCGATGGCCACGTCGGACGGAACCTGGTCGCGGCGCGGTTCCGGGCCGAAGCCCCACAGGTTGACCAGTGGCCCCACAGTGATATCGAATGCACCGTTGGTCAGTTCGCTGGTGCGAAGTCCTTCGGCGACCACCTGGTGCAGCTCGGGCGAAACCGCGATCCAGTCGGTGCTGGGGTTGCGGTTGAAGCGCGACAGCTCCGAATTGGGGTCGTAGGTGGACATCTGCCGGTTGATGCGGGCCAGCAGTTCCTCGACGCGATTTCTGAAGTCAGCGGGGACGGTCTGTCCCTGGGCGGGAACCAGCTTAAGGTCATAGCTGGTGCCCATGGTGGAGCCCGTGAGGCGGATGGTGAGATCGGGCGGGGAGGGCTCGCAGGCGTTCAGCAACAGCGCGACCAGCAGGAGCGGCAGGGCTGGAAGGAAATGGCGCAACGTCATGAGGGAAGCTCCAGCACGGGAGGCACGGTTCTACCGCAGGTCCTGCGGTGATCGGGATGGTCTGAAGGCAATGTATGGGGTACGGATGTTGATCGCGGCTGGATGGTTTGGAAACACTGGCGGTCCCGCTCGCTGTTAAAAACATCAGCGCTTACTATACTGCAATTGCCTGGATGGTCCGAAGAGGAAGCGCGAACGTGACGGTGAAGGCGGGAAAACGGGTGAAGTCTGGCGATCACCAACAGGGGGAAACCACCATGTCCGACGGGCAGGCGCAAACCGAAACAACGAATCCCGAAGGCCCGGAACTTTCCCGGTCCCACGAGCACGACCCGGAACTGAAACTGCCGATGAGCGGTGTCCGGGTGATTGATCTGGGCACGTTCCTGGCCGGACCCCACGCGGCGTCGGTGCTGGGCGAGTTTGGCGCCGAAGTCCTCAAGGTCGAACACCCGATTGCTGGCGATCCGATGCGCCGTTTCGGCACGCCGACCAAGCGCCACGACGCCACCCTGGCCTGGCTCAGCGAGGCTCGCAACCGTAAATCGGTCACCATCGACCTGCGCCAGCAGGAGGGCGTGCGGCTTTTTCTCAAGCTCGTCGCGAAGGCGGACGTGCTGATCGAGAATTTCCGGCCGGGCACGATGGAAGAATGGGGGCTCGGCTGGCCGGTGCTGAGCGAGGCCAATCCCCGTTTGATCTTCCTGCGCGTGTCGGGGTACGGGCAAACCGGCCCGTATCGCCGCCGCTCCGGTTTCGCCCACATCGCCCACGCCTTCGGCGGCCTGTCCTATCTGGCCGGTTTTCCGGGCGAAACGCCGGTCGTGCCTGGCACGGTGCCGCTCGGCGACTACTTTTCCAGCCTGTATGGCGCCATCGGCATCATGATGGCCCTGCGCTACCGGGACATGACCGGGCGCGGCCAGGTCATCGATATCGCCATCTACGAGTCCGTGTTTCGTCAACTGGACGAAATCGCCGCCTCCTACGGACTGTTCGGCAAGGTGCGGGAACGGGAAGGCTCCGGCAGTTTCGTCGCCGTGCCGCACGGTCATTTCCGCACCCGGGACGACAAGTGGGTCGCCATCGCTTGCACCACCGACAAGATGTTCGAGCGCCTGGCCGAAGCGATGGAACGGCCGGAGCTGGCGTCATCCGCCCTGTATGGCCAGCAACACAAGCGGCTGGCCGCCCGCAACGAGGTTAATCAGATCGTCATCGAATGGGTGGGTTCGCTCCCTCGCACCGAGGTGTTGAACCGTTGCCTCGTCTGCGAAGTCCCGGTCGGAAAGCTTAACAGCATCGCCGATATTTTCGAGGACGAGCACTTCCAGGCGCGGGGCAATCTGGTCAGATTTGAGGAACCGGGGTTGGGCGAGGTGGTGGTTCCTGGCGTCGTCCCCACTCTGTCGGCCACGCCCGGCCGGATCAACAATCTGGGTCCACCCCTGGGCAACGCGACTTACGAAATCATGCGCGAACTGCTCGATCTGTCGGCCGACGAAATCAAGCGGCTGCGCCAGCGCAAGATCATTTAGTCGTTTCGTTCGAGCGCGGTTTTCCGGAGCAGAGCACCATGACGAATACGAACAAGACTGAGCTTCCACTCGCCGGGATTCGGGTTATCGACGTGGCCACGGTGATCGCGGCGCCGTATTGCGCCGGCATTCTCGGCGAATTTGGCGCCGAGGTGCTTAAAGTGGAGCATCCGATAGGCGGCGACATTTGCCGGCGTTACGGCACGCCCACCCAGCGCGGGGATACCCTGGCCTGGCTCAGCGAGGCGCGCAACAAGAAATCGGTCACCATCGACCTGCACCGCCCCGAGGGAGTCGAAATTTTCAAGCGGCTGATCGAAAAGGCGGACGTGCTGTGCGAAAACTTCCGGCCTGGAACTCTGGAGAAATGGGGCCTGTCCTGGGAGGTACTGCACGAAGTCAACCCTGGCCTGATCATGCTGCGGGTCACCGGCTATGGTCAGACCGGCCCCTACAAGGACCGGCCGGGTTTCGCGCGCATCGCCCACGCCGTCGGCGGCATCGCCTATCTGTCCGGAATGCCCAAGGGCACGCCGGTCACGCCGGGATCGACCACCCTGGGGGATTACCTGACCGGCCTGTATGGCTGTCTCGGGGTGCTGATGGCGCTGCGCTATCGCGAGCAAACCGGCATTGGTCAGTACATCGACGCCGCCCTCTATGAGTCGGTGTTCCGCTGCACCGACGAACTGGCGCCGGCTTACGCCATGTTCGGCGTGGTGCGGGAACGGCACGGACCGACGCATAACGACTTTGCCTGTCCCTATGGCCATTTTCCCACCAAGGAAGAGGGCAAATGGGTCGCTATTGCCTGCGCTACTGACAAGCTGTTCGCTCGGCTGGCCGAGGCAATGGGCCGGCCGGAACTGGCCTCGTCCAGTCTGTACGGCGAGCAGAAAACCCGGTTGGAGAACCGGCACGATGTCAACGAAATCGTGCGCGACTGGTGTGGTTCGCTGAGCCGCGATGAAGTGTTGAAACGCTGTTATGCGACCGGCGCTCCGGCGGGACCGCTCAACAACATCGCGGATATTTTCGGCGACCGGCAATTTCACGCCCGGCGTAATCTGGTCGCCATCGACGATGACGATTTGGGCGAGACCATCATCGTGCCGTCGGTGATTCCCCGCCTGTCCGAAACACCGGGAGAAATTCATCATCTGGGACCAAAGCTCGGGGAACACACCGACGCGGTGCTGACGGAGTTGTTGGACATGAATCAAGAGGAAATCGGCGAGTTGCGAAAGAAGCGGGTGATATGATTTTCCTTGGTCATCATAAGTGGGTTGTTAATTATTGATGTGTTTTTGGGCTTCGGAAAATGCTCCATGATGACTTGCAATAACACTCCGGGGTTCATGGCGCCATGCCAATTTAGCGAGGCAGGATTTGACGGATACATTGTCTCGGAAGGAACGAAGCCAACGAATGTCCCTGATCCGGTGCAAGGACTCGGCGCCG
>JBDHRD010000149.1:0-7939 GCA_039807425.1 Candidatus Contendibacter sp.
AGCAAGGCCCTGGGCCTGCTCAGCCTGGACCCAGCGGTGCAGGCCCTGATCGAGGACGGCCGGCTGGAAGCGGGCCACGGCAAGGTATTGCTGGGCCTGCTACGCGAAAGTCAGATTCGGCTGGCCGGTCAGGCGGTGGACGCGGGCTGGAGCGTGCGGGAACTGGAACGCCGGCGGGCCCTGCTGGCGGCCGGACCCCGGTCCCGGATGGCTACTCCACGCGATCCCGATCTGGTCCGGCTGGAGGAGCGGCTGCGAGAGCGCCTGACCGCACCGGTGCGGCTGTGCTACGACACCGCTCGCGGATATGGAAGGATCGAAATCGGTTTCGCCACCCTGGAGGAATGCGACGGGATTCTGGAACGGCTGGGGGTGGGCGAGAGAGCGGAGAGTGAGTAGGATGCGGTGACGAAGGAGCCGCATCCAACACGACCGATGCGGTTCGCAAGCTCACCGCATCCTACTTCTACCATACCTTGGATTTGCATCAAGATACCGTCCCATGACCCTTTCCGATTCCCATTCCAGCAACCGACTGCTGACCTTGGCCGAGGCCATCACTGCCGCGCTCCGTTCCATCCAGCCCATCCGCGAAACCGAGACCGTGCCCCTGCTCGAAGCCTACGGCCGGGTGCTGGCCGCCGACCTGCCGGCCCGGCTGGATGTGCCGCCAGCCGACAATTCCGCGATGGACGGTTTCGCACTGTACCTGGCCGACCTGCGGTCGGACCAGCCGACCCGCCTGCCGGTAGTCGGTCAAGTGCTCGCGGGCCATCTCTATCCGGGCACGGTTCCCAGCGGCGCAACGGTACGGATCACCACCGGCGCCATGGTGCCGGAGGGGCCGGACGCTGTGGTGATGCAGGAACAGTGTCGGATCGCGCCAGATGAAAGCTGGATCGAGATCGAACCAAAGGTCGCCGCCCGACTCCAACCCGGCGCAAACATCCGCCGGCGAGGCGAGGACACGCAGGCCGGGTCGGTGCTGTTGCCAGCAGGATCACGGTTGCGCCCGCCGGAGGTGGCGCTGGCGGCGGGGCAAGGCATTGCCGCGCTGGAAGTGGTGCGCCAGCTTCGAGTAGCGATAGTCTCGACCGGCGATGAACTGGTCGAACCGGGTACCGAACTGCCTCCGGGTGCGATTTACGAATCGAACCGCTATACTCTGATCGGCCTGTTGCGACGTTTGGGTTGCAATGTGACCGATCTGGGCATCCTATGCGACGAGCGGGAAGTGGTATTGCCGGCGCTGCGTGAAGCGGCGGCGACCCACGACGTGCTGCTGACCTCCGGCGGGGTGTCGGTGGGCATAGCGGATTTGGTCAAGGATGTGATCGCGGAATTGGGAAAAATCGAGTTCTGGCGACTGGCGATCAAGCCTGGCAAGCCGGTGACCTTTGGCTGGATCGATCATTGCACGGTATTGGGCCTGCCCGGCAATCCCGTGTCGGTGGCGGTAGCGTTCCTGCTGTTTGCCCGACCCTTGCTGCTGAGGCGGATGGGCGCGGCGCCTGCCGAGCCGCCTCGGCTACGAGCAACGGCGAATTTCCAGTTCCGGCGCAAGCCGGGCCGGCGCGAGTGGCTGCGAGCGCGGCTGCGGCTGGATTCTGAACGAAACCAGGTGGTTAGCATCTACCATACCAACAGTTCCGGCGCGCTGTCATCGCTGGCCTGGGCCGATGGGCTGGTGGAACTGCCGGAGGATTGTGCCGGGGTCGCGCTTGGCGATGCGGTGGAGTACCTACCGTTCGGCGGATTGGGAGTGGAGTAGGCCCCGCTCGAACGGCCCAAATTGAACCATGGTGTGCCGTGTAAAATCGCTATCCTGACTGTATAGCTCAGCAAATAGGTCTTACCGGGTCAATAGTGGTCCATTTTTTTGTACCTGGCGTCGATACCAGGGTGTAGTCCCATGACCAAACCAAGCTTGGCACGGTGCATGCACCAAAACTAATCGGGATTTTCCAGGCGCCGGCTCGCGGGGCCTGGAATGCCCGGGATGGCTGAAAACAGTGGACGATGCGAGGCACCGCAGTGTTTTGCAGGGCGGTAGCGTGCCTGGAAGCTGCTTGAGTTGACCATATTCGGCTGTTAAACCCACGGAATCCATAAACCTGATAAACCCACGGAATCCATAAACCTGATGCGCAACGCCCTGACGGTCGATGTCGAGGATTATTTTCACGTCGCTGCCTTCGCCCGCCAGATCGATCCCGCGACTTGGGACCGCTTTCCGCTTCGGGTTGAACGCAACGCGCACCGGCTCTTGGATTTGTTCGCCGAGCATGGTGTTCGCGCGACCTTCTTCGTGCTGGGCTGGGTGGCCGAGCGTTGCCCCAACCTGGTGCGGGCGATTGTCGATCAGGGCCACGAGGTGGCCTGCCACGGCTACTCGCACCAACTCATCTACGGGCAGACTCCTACCGTCTTTCGCGCGGAGACGATTCGGGCCAAGAAATGTCTGGAGGACCAGGCCCAGCGGCCGGTGCTGGGCTACCGGGCAGCCAGTTATTCGATTACCAGGCGTTCGCTGTGGGCGCTCGACATCCTGGCCGAGCTGGGGTTTGCCTACGATTCGAGCATCTTCCCGGTACGCCACGACCGCTACGGCATTCCCGGTAGTCCTCGCTGGCCTTACCGGCTCGATACACCGAGCGGGGGCTCCCTGATCGAGTTTCCACCTTCGACCTTGGCGGTCGGCGGTTATCGGCTACCGGTAGCGGGTGGCGGCTACTTCCGGATTTATCCGTATCAACTGACCCGCTTTGCACTGTCCCGCATCAACCGAGTGGAAGGACAACCATTCATCTTTTACCTGCATCCGTGGGAAATCGACCCGGAGCAGCCCCGCATCCGTGCGGGTCGGTTGTCCACTTTCCGGCACTATACGAATTTAAGCCGGTGTGAAACGCGGTTAGGTCAGTTGTTGCGGGATTTCCGGTTTGCGCCGACGAGGGATGTGCTGGAAGGCTTAGTGGTCCCAGCGGTCACCGCCAACGCGGCTTTTGTCCCAGCATAATCCAATCATGTGCGGTATTAGCGGCATCGTCGCGCTCTCGGCGCGGACCCGGATCAGCGAGTCGGACGTGCGCCGCATGTTGCCAGCCCTGCGCCATCGGGGACCGGATGGCAGCGGCATCTATCTCGACGATCCCAGCGGTCGGATCGGCTTGGGCCACACCCGCCTGAGCATCATCGATCTCGAAGGCGGCGCTCAGCCCATGGCCAACGAGGACCAAACCGTCTGGATCTCGTTCAACGGTGAAATCTTCAATTACATCGAGTTGCGCGAGGTCCTGCTAAAAGCGGGGCACCGCTTCAGCACCCACAGCGATACCGAAGTCATCGTCCATGCCTACGAACAATATGGCGACGATTTCGTACAGCACCTGAACGGCCAGTTCGCCATCGCCCTGTGGGACGCCAGCCGCCAGCGCCTGCTGCTGGTTCGGGACCGGGTCGGCATTCTGCCATTGTTTTACACGCGCCAAGGGGAACGGCTGCTGTTCGCCTCGGAAATCAAGGCGTTGTTGCCCCTGCTGTCCGAAGCGCCCCGCATCTCGCCGGCGGCGCTGGATCAGATCTTCACCTTCTGGGCGCCGCGCAGTCCCCATACCCTGTTCGAGGACATTTTCGAGGTACCGCCCGGCCACTTGCTGGTATTGGAAAATGGCCATTTACGCGAGTCGGTGTACTGGGACTGGCATTTCCCCGAACAGGGCGACTATCTCGCGGGTTCGGACGCCGAACTGACCGGGCAGTTGTACGAACTACTGGCCGACGCCACGCGCATCCGCCTGCGCGCGGATGTCCCGGTCGGGGCCTATCTGTCCGGCGGACTGGATTCCTCGGCATTGGTGGCTTTGATCCGCCGCCACTCGGAGGCACCGCTCAAGACGTTCTCCATCGGCTTCGAGGACAAGTCGCTCGACGAATCGGCGTTCCAGCAACAACTGGTCGAACATCTGGGCGTGGATCACCGCCGCGTCTTTTGCCATAACCGCGACATTGCCGAGGATTTCCCGGCGACGGTGTTCCATGCCGAAACCGCCATTCTGCGCACCGCTCCCACGCCCATGCGCCGGCTGTCTGGCTTGGCGCGCGCCTCGGGCTACAAGGTGGTGCTGACCGGTGAAGGCGCCGACGAAGCCCTAGGCGGTTACGATCTGTTCAAGGAAGCCAAGATTCGCCAGTTCTGGGCGCGCAATCCCCGGTCCGAATGGCGCCCCCTGCTGCTGAAGGCGCTGTATCCCTATCTGGAAACCGCCGGCGCCCAGGCGAAAACCTATCTGCGCAATTTCTATGGCATCGGTCTGGACCATCCCGAGCAGCCGGGTTTCAGTCATCTGACGCGCTGGTTCACCACCGCGCAGTGCAAGGTCTTTTTCTCGCCGGAACTCACCGCCGCGCTGCGCGAGGACGCAGCCACTGGCCTGATCGATCAATTGCCTCCCGCGTTCGGTCGCTGGCATCCGTTCAACCGCGCGCAATACCTGGAAGCCAAGACCCTGCTGGGCGGTTACCTGCTGTGCTCCCAGGGTGATCGGATGCTGATGGCGAATTCCGTGGAAGGGCGCTTCCCCTTTCTGGATCATCGGGTGATCGAGTTCGCCAATCGCCTGCATTCGCGCCTGAAGATGCGCGCCCTGAATGAGAAGTTCCTGCTCAAGCGGGCCATGGCCGCCCATCTACCACGGGAGATTCTCGAACGGCACAAGCAGCCCTATCGCGCGCCGGATATCCCCGCCTTTTTCTCCGCGCGCCCGCCGGCTTACGTGGACGACCTGTTGAGCGAGGAAAAGCTTAGGCGCTACGGCTACTTCGACGCGAAAAAGGTCGGTTTCCTGCTGAACAAGGCGCGCCGGGGCAGCACGATTGCCTACAAGGACAACATGGCGCTGGTCGGGATTCTCTCCACCCAGTTGTGCCACGACCATTTCATTGAACGATTTTCGCAAACGATCCACGAGATGAGTGAAACGTCTCTCTGATTTATCCAGGACCAGCCATGAGCATCAAGCAAACCATTCGCCGTTACGTTCTGGAAAACTTCCTCTTCACCGACGATGAATCGGCTTTAAAGGATGACGATTCCTTTCTCGCCGGCGGCATCATCGACTCCACGGGTGTTCTGGAAATCATGCTTTTCGTCGAGGAAACCTTCGATATCAAGGTGGAAGACGAGGAAATGCTGCCGGAAAACCTGGATTCCATCGCTAATCTGGTCGCTTTCGTCCAGCGCAAGCAAGCCGTTGCCGCCTGAAGCAGAACCGTGAACGCCATTCCCCGCCTCCTGCAAGAGGTCCTGCTCGCCGCGATCGCGCGCCATCCGGAGCGCACGGCGTTGGTCGCCGGCGACGCGCGGTTGAGCTACCGCGAAGTGGCGGATTACGCCTGCCGTCTCGCCCAGGCCCTGCGTGCGCGCGGCGTGCAACGCGGCGACCGCGTGGTGATCTTCATGGAGAACGGCTGGCGGTGCGCTGCATCCATTTTCGGCGTGCTGCTGGCTGGTGGCGTGTTCGTTGCCATCAACGCCCAGACCAAGCGCGACAAGCTGGCGTTCATCCTGCGCGACGCGGGCGCTCGCGCGTTGCTCGCCGAGCCGCATCTGGCGCGCGTGTTCGGCCCGGTGACGGAACAATTGTCGGCCCTGCGAGTGTTATGCGCGCCCGACGCCGAAGCGTGGCCGGCGGGGGTGGAAAATCTGGATGAAGCGCTGGACGAGGCGCCGGCCACGCCGCCGCCCCAAGCCGCGATTACGCTGGACCTGGCCGCGCTGCTCTATACCTCTGGCACCACCGGCGAACCCAAGGGGGTCATGCACTCCCACCAGTCGCTGTTATTCGTGCTGGACAGCATCAACGAGTATCTCGGCTTTTCCGGGGAAGATCGCCTGTTCTCCGCCCTGCCGCTCAATTTCGGCTATGGCCTGTTCCAGTGGTTTTCGGCGGTGCGCGCCGGGGCGATGCTGGTGCTGGAGCGCTCGTTCACCTATCCGGCGCAGGTGTTCAACCGCATGCGCGACGAAGCCGTCACCAGCTTCGCCAGCGTACCCACGGTCTACGCCATGATGCTGGCGCAGGATGCCAAGCAACCACTGCGCTTCCCCAGCGTGCGACTGCTGACCAACGCCGCGGCGGCGCTGCCGGTGGAGTTCATTCCGGGCCTCCGCCGCATATTCCCGAATGCTGGCCTCTACAAGATGTATGGCCAGACCGAGTGCATCCGGAGCGCCTATCTGGAGCCTGCCCGGGCCGAGGCCAAGCCGGAATCGGTAGGACACGCCATCCCCGGCACCGAACTGCTGTTGCTGGGTGAAGACCGGCGACCGGTGGCGCCAGGCGAGGTGGGCACCCTGTACGTGCGCGGCCCGCATGTGATGCGGGGCTACTGGAACCAGCCGGAGAAAACTGCTGAGGTGTTGGCGCCGGGTCCCGTGCCCGGCGAGTTCCTGTTGAAGAGCGGCGACTTGTTCCGGCAGGATGCGGACGGCGATTTCTATTTTGTGTCGCGCGGCGACGAGATCATCAAGAGCCGGGGGGAGAAAGTCAGCCCCGCCGAGGTCGAAAATGTGATCTACAGCCTGCCCGCCGTGCGGGAAGCGGTGGTGGCCGGTTTCCCTGATCCTCTGCTGGGGGAGGCGGTGTGCGCCTTTGTCACGCCGCGCGAAGGCGAGAAGCTGAACGTACAACAGATCAAGCGCGCGTGCAGCGAGCGGCTGGAAAACTACATGGTGCCCAAGCACGTCCTGCTGGTCTCCGAGTTGCCACGCACCGAAAACGGCAAGTTGTCCCGCAAGCTGATTCTGGAACGGTACGCCGCGTTAATCGCTGAATCGGCCTGATTCACTGTGAACCGTCCCTAAATTCAGGTTGCGCAAGAGTGAAATATGAGCTGTAAACAGAAATGGGTAATCGCTGATGTTTGATTTGGTCACTCTCCATGACAGGGACTTTTACGCCTGGACGCTTCAACAGGCGAGCTTGTTGCGGGAGGGCCGCTTATCCGAAGCCGATATCGGTCATATTGCTGAGGAATTGGAGAGCATGGGCGCCAGCGAACGGCGGGAGTTGACCAATCGGCTGGCGGTGCTCATGGCACATCTCTTGAAATGGCAATTCCAGCCAGAACTGCGTGGCAACAGCTGGCGCAACACCATTGACGTACAGCGATTTGATGTGAAGGAATTGCTGGAAGCAAATCCCACTCTGGTTGCCAAACTCAAGGAACGGATGGAAAAGGCGTATTCCAAGAGCCTATTGTTGGCGGTCAGGGAAACGGGCCTGAGCAAGCAGTTGTTTCCGCCGATCTGCCCTTTTAACGCCGAGCAATTGCTTAGCGAGAATTATTGGCCGGAATAGCGAATAATCCAGGATGTAGGTTGGATTAGCGCGTAGCGCGTAAATTTCCCTGTGATTGAAACTCGAAGGCGGGCATACATTCTCTATTCACAGTCTGAATCACAGATTCAACAGATGACTGGATGACACGGAAAAAATCGGCTCTTTGGTATTTCCCGGTATCCACAACTAATTGATTTATAATGACATATAAAGCTTGAAGGATGCTTGGATTGGACTGTTGAATTCTCTTCTGTCTAAATTTAACTCTTTGATTTATAAAAATATTTATGTTTTACGGCTACGGAATGCACTGGAATCTTATTTAAATGCAGCGTATTGCAGTGCAGCAAGAAAAACACAAGTACTTGTTTTTAGATAAATATTTTACCACAGAAATTCCCAAAGAGCCAAAAAATCCGTGCTATCCGTGTCATCAGTGACAATCCATGATTCAGACATTGAGGATAATGCCGATGACCGACCAGATGTTGTCCACCTTGGCGATTTAATAAAATTTTCGTAACTACCTACCCCTACTGAAATTAGCTAATCTACCCCCATGCCTGAGTTGACCTGCCCCACCCAAGCCGAACTGA
>JBDHRD010000150.1:0-7926 GCA_039807425.1 Candidatus Contendibacter sp.
GCCGGCAATCTGTATCGCTACGACGTGACCCTGAAATACGAGATCGAGAACTTCAAGGATACGCCGGTCACGCTCGACATCACCGAAAGCATCCGTCAGATCCGCGACCAGATTCGCGGCGACACCGGCCGCGACCCGGAATGGCAACTGGGCGACGGCACCTTACGCGCTCCCGATCCCGAAAAGAGTGACGCCGACCAACTGCTGTTCCATGTCGATCTGCCAGCCCGCGCACCTGATGGCCAAGCGCAAAAACAGATTCATACCCTGCGGCTAACCCTGAACAACGAATGGTGAACGCCATGACCCCGAATTGGACCGTTCGTTTTCTGCTGTGCCTGTTCGGGCTGCTGCCGCCGCTGGCGCTGCTGGCCCGCAACGTGGATCTCGCCACCGTCCCCGAGCGGCGGACGGTGCAACTGACCATCTACAACTCCGAGGACCTGACCCTGGTGCGGGAAACGCGAGTGGTGACCTTCAAACAGGGCGTCAATCCCCTGCAATTCTCCTGGGCCAACACCCTGATTGACCCGACTTCGGTGGAGCTGAAATTCCACGAGCCGAAAGCCGGTCTGGACCTGCTGGACACCACCTTCCCGCACGACAAACCGCAGATGCTGTACTGGAACGTGCATAGCGACGCCAACCGTGAGGCAACCATCGAAATCAGCTATTTCACCTCCGGCATCTCGTGGGCGGCGGATTACATCGCCATCGCCGATCCCGAGGAAAAGACGCTGCGGCTGGAAAGCTTCGTGCGGGTGCGCAACCAGTCCGGCGAGGACTACGAAAACGCCCAGGCGCGGCTGGTGGTGGGCACGATCAATCTGGTGGAGAAGATCGCCGAACTGGCGAAGGTGCCGGTCGGACGGGTCAAGGACGAACTGAAGGGAGAAGAGTATCGGGAACTACGCCAGAAAGCCGCCCGCCGGATGATGGCCCCCGCCGCGCCCGCGCCACTGGCGGCCATGGAGATGGCGGCGGGCGCGGCGCAGGAGTTGGAAGCACCCAAGGAAATCATCAAGGAAGGCTTGAGCGAGTACTTTATCTACACCATCGAAGGGACGGAAACCGTGCCCAACGGCTGGGCCAAGCGCCTGCGCAGCTTCGAGGCGGCGGGCGTGCCGATGACGGTCGAGTACCGCTATCGGCCCCGCGAGTACGGCGAATCGCTGACCCGGCTCTATCTGCTGCGCAACGACGTGGCTTCCAAACTGGGAACCACGCCGCTGCCAGACGGGATGCTGCGGGTGTTCCGCGCCAACGGCCGCGATGGTTTGAGCTATCTGGCGGCGCAGAATCTGAAATACGCGCCCATCGGCGACAAGATTGAATTGAATCTGGGTCCCGACCCGGCGGTGGTGTTCGAGTTGCGCAAGCAGAAGGTCTACCGCGACAACCTGTGGTTCCAAATCAGTAGCGGCAATCTCTACCGCAAGCTGGGCGAGGACGGGTTCAAGCTGGAACTGGACAGCCAGGTCGCAGGCTGGAACGAGCACACGGTGTATCGGCAGAAAATCCGCAACTACACCCGCAAACCCATCCATGTGCAAATTCGCCGCGAATACGCCGGCGATGTGGTGTTCCGCGGCCGGCTGAATCCGACCCTGCACGATTTCCAGACCGTGCAGTTCGAGACCGGGATTCCCGCTGGCGGCAAGGCGGAGCTGGATTACGAGGTCATCGCCCGGCTGGGCTACAACCAGAAGCAGAACCGGGTGGAGTTGCAGACGGGGGAAGTGAGCCATTGACATGACCCCATCGACGAAAACCTTTCTGGCGCTGGGCGGTATCGGGATGCTGCTGGCGGTGGCGCTGGGCGCGTTCGGCGCGCATGCCCTCAAAAAGACGCTGACCCCCGAGTTCATGGCGGTGTACGAAACCGCCGTGAACTATCATTTTGTTCATGCCCTGGGACTGCTGGCGGTCGGCCTGCTGGCGCTGCATCTTCCCGATTCGGGAGCGCTGCGCTGGGCGGGCGTCCTCATGGCCGCCGGCCTGCTGTTGTTCTCGGGCAGCCTGTACGCCCTGAGCCTGAGCGGCATTCGCTGGCTGGGAGCGATCACTCCCGTGGGCGGCGTGGCTTTTCTGGCGGCCTGGCTGCTGCTGGCGGTCGCGGTCGTCCGAGCGGATTGAGTCAGGCGGCGTGCGGAAAAAGCAGCTTCGGACAGAGAGAACATCGTGGAAACATTTTACGCCTTGGGATTCGACGTTTACGGCACGCTGGTGGATCCGCTGGCGATGGCCGAGCCACTGCGGGCGCTGGTCGGCGAACAGGCTGGCCGGTTCGCCGAACTGTGGCGGAGCAAACAACTGGAATATTCGTTTCGGCACGGCCTGATGCGGCGCTACGCCGATTTCGACGCCTGCACCCGGCAGGCGCTGCGCTACACCCAACAAGCTTTACGGTGCGAATTGCCGGAATCCGACCAGGACCGGCTGCTGGAAGCCTATTGGTACCTGCCGCTGTTCCCGGAGGTCGCCGCCAGCCTGACCGCGCTCAAGGCGCAAGGTCACCGGCTGGTGGCGTTTACCAATGGGGTGGAAGCCAGCATTCGGGCGCTGCTGGCCAACGCCGGGGTGTTGTCGTTACTGGAAGATGTGGTCAGCGTGGACGACCTGCGCACCTTCAAGCCCGATCCAGTGGTCTACGAATACCTGGCGCGGCGAACTGGACGGGCGCCAGCGGAAACCTGGCTGGTGTCCAGCAACGCTTGGGACGTGATTGGAGCCAAGGCCGCCGGCTTGCGCGCTGCCTGGGTCAAACGCCAGCCGGATGCCGTGTTCGATCCCTGGGAGGTGGAGCCGGACGTAGTGGTCAGCGGTTTGGATGAACTGGTGGCCGGGTTCGCCGGCCAGCCAGATTGAAATTTGAGCCCTGGAGGCGGGATAAACTCCCCTCTCCACTTGTGAAAGAGAGGTCGGGGAGGAGAACAACCCTCAGGTGATGAACGGCACCAGGATCAGTGAAACGACCGAGAGCAGCTTCACCAGAATATTCATGGCTGGGCCGCTGGTGTCCTTGAACGGATCGCCCACGGTGTCGCCGATGACCGCCGCCGCGTGGGCGTCGCCGCCCTTGCGCTCGCCCTTGAGTTCGCCGCCTTCGATGGCCTTCTTGGCGTTGTCCCAGGCGCCGCCGGCGTTGGCCATCAACAGCGCCATCACCACACCAGTCAGCAGCGCGCCCAGCAACATGCCGCCCAGCGCGACTGGTCCCAGGAAGAAGCCGACGATCACCGGCGCCAGCACGGCGAGCATTCCCGGCGGAACCATTTCGCGCAGCGCCGCGTCGGTCGAAATCGTCACGCAGCGGGCGGTATCGGGCTTGGCGGTGCCTTGCAACAGGCCGGGAATTTCACGGAACTGACGGCGGATTTCCGTCACCATCTCCATCGCCGCCCGACCCACCGAACTCATGGTCATCGCCGCGGCCAGCATGACCACCATGCCGCCCAGCAGCACGCCGATCACGACGCGCGGTTCGGTGATGTCCATGATGACGGCCTTGCCGACCGCCAGTCCGACTGCTTCCTTGTAGGCGACGAACAGCGCCAGCGCGGTCAGTGCCGCCGAACCGATGGCGAAGCCCTTGCCGGTGGCGGCGGTAGTGTTGCCGATGGCGTCAAGATGGTCGGTGATCTTGCGGACCTCCGGCGGCTGATGCGACATCTCGGCGATGCCGCCGGCGTTGTCGGAAATTGGTCCGGAGGCGTCGATGGTCATGGTCACGCCGGCGGTCGCCAGCATCCCCACCGCCGCGATGGCGATGCCGTACTGGCCGGCGGTCTGGTAGGCGACGAAGATCGCCGCGACGATGACCAGAATCGGCACCGCGCAACTCTCCATCCCCACCGCCAGACCGGTGATGATGTTGGTCGCCGGCCCGGTCTTCGAGGCAGTGATGATCTTGGTCACCGGTTTGGACGAGGTGTAATACCAGGCGGCCCGACCGATGGCGATGCCGGCCAGATTGCCGGCGATGATCGCCGCGAACAGCGACCAGCCATAGCCAAAGATGATCATCACCAGCAGGGTCAGCAGCAGAAACAGCCCGGCGGCGCTGAACTCGGAGATCGCCAGCGCCCGTTCCGGTCCCTGCTTCCGGAAGGCGGACATGCCGTAAATGCCGACCAGGGAGGAGACCAGGCCGATGCTCGCCAGCGCCAGCGGCAGGGCCAGCAGCATCGGACGGCTGACGTCATTGCCGAAATAATGGGTCAGTTCGGTGGCAGCGGAAGTGGCCGCCAGGGTGATGGCCGCGACCATGGCCCCGACGTAGGATTCGTAGATGTCCGCGCCCATGCCGGCGATGTCGCCGACATTGTCGCCCACGTTGTCGGCGATGACGCCGGGGTTGCGCGGATCGTCCTCGGGAATGCCGGCCTCGACCTTGCCGACCAGATCGGAGCCGACGTCGGCTGCCTTGGTGAAGATGCCGCCGCCGACCCGGGCGAACAGAGCGATGGACGACGCGCCCATCGAGAAACCCCAGATGGTGGACGCCGAATTGGGATCGGCCGCAAAGCTGGTGGACAGGAAGAAGAACAGGATACCCAAGCCCAGCAGCCCGAAGCTGGCCACGGCCAGGCCCATGACCGCGCCGCCGTTGAAGGTCACCAGCAACGCCGCGCCCGCGCCCTGTTCCCGGGCCGCCGCGGTGGTGCGAACATTGGCCTTGGTGGCCGCCTGCATCCCGACCAGGCCGGCCAGCGCCGAGGTCAGCGCGCCCATCAGAAACGCCACGCTGGTGCCGAAGCCGTGCTGCATGGACAGCAGCATCGCCACCACCAGGGCGAAAATGCCGATCTTGGTGTATTGCGCCCGCAAATAAGTCATCGCGCCCAGATGAATCTCATCGGCGATGGAACCCATGAGCGAGTCGCCGGTGGATTGCTGGACGATCCAGCGATACAGCATCGCGGCGGCGGCCAGACCCAGCAGGCCCGCCACCAGCGATATGATTGCCACAGTCATTAAAAGTCTCCACGGATTGTCGGAAGTCGGCGCTGGCCGCGCATGGTCGGCGTCACGCCGGCGGAGGGGCCGCTGTTGCGGTGGCAAAGCCTAACAAAAAATCTCCCTTCCATGGATTTTTCTTCCAGGATAGCGGGGGTAAAACCGTTCGTGGGGGTGTCGGTTGCCGGTAGCTGCTGGCATCCCAGCGACCAGCAAGGGGGATCGGGACTCACCCTATGGATTTTTTGAGGCCCCAAGACCTGAACAGCAGGCGTGTGTTTGGTTAATAATACCCCAATTAAAGCCGCGCGAATCCGGCAAGTTCCGGGTCTGGCCCGATATGGGTCAGCCACGGGGAGGGCGGTGGTTCGAGCCATCCGTTTCCATCCCACCGAAGGCGCGTCCACGCGCTTTCATCGGGCACGTAACCAGGAGAACCCAGAATGAAGTGCAAACATTACATGATGACCTCGCCCACGCTCGTTTACGACACGGCGCCGTTATCGGAAGCGCTGGCCCTGATGGTCAGCAAGCACATGCAGGATTTGCTGGTGGTCAACGAGAAGGGCGAGTTCATCGGCACCATCACCTCGTTCACCTTCTCCAAGCTGCTGATGCCGTCGGAACCTCAGTTGCCCGACGATGCCGAAAAGGAAACCGCCGCCGACGTGGACAACCGCCTGATTCCGCACCTGCACCGCAAGGTGGGTGACTTTGCCGGCGTCCATCCGACGGTCGATCCGGAAGCGCCATTGCTCGATGCTCTGAAGCTGCTGTCGGAAGGATACCTTCGTCTGCCGGTGGTGGACGCTGATCGGAAACTGGTCGGTGCGCTGTCGTCGCTCACTATTCTGCGGCGCTTCCGATTCTAATCCGTTCCTCGCTATTCCCCTCGCTCGCCCACAGGGGGTAGTGCGAAGCGCCGGAGCTGTTTTGATTCGGAGACCATCAACCACCCCCTTGTGGAGGAAACGCCATGCGACGTAGAACCGTGCTTAAAGCCCTCGGCGCGGGGGCGTGGACTGGAGTTGGCCTGGCGCTGGGGAGCGTTGATCGTCTGCTCCAAGCAGGTGAAGCCACCGCTGGTGTTCCCGATCTGGTGGCGGTCAAGAACGGCGAGCCGGAGGCGCTGTTCGATAACGCCATCCAGGCCTTGGGCGGCATCGGGCGCTTCGTCAGGAAGGGCCAGACCGTGGTGGTCAAGCCCAACATCGGCTGGAACGTGCCGCCGGAACGGGCCGCCAACACCAATCCCCGTCTGGTTCGCCGCATCATCGAACATTGCCTGCAAGCCGGGGCGAAGGAAGTTTATGTGTTCGATCACACCTGCGACGGCTGGCGCGACAGCTATCGCACCAGCGGCATCGAGCAGGCGGTGAAGGATGCCGGCGGCAAGCTGGCGCCAGGCAACAGCGAGAGTTATTTTCAGGCGGTCGCGGTGCCCAAGGGCCGCCGGTTGCGCGAGGCCAAGGAGCACGAACTGGTGTTGCAGTCCGATGTATTCATCAACGTACCGGTGCTCAAGAGCCACGGCGGGGCCACGTTGACGGTGGCGATGAAGAACCTGATGGGGGTGGTCTGGGATCGCGGCGAGTGGCACGCCAACAACCTGCATCAATGCATCGCCGACTTCGCCAGCCATCGCAAGCCCGATTTGAATGTAGTGGACGCCTATAATGTCCTGATGCAGCACGGGCCGCGCGGGGTGTCGGCGGCGGATGTCGCCAATAAGCGCTCGCTGTTGCTCTCGACCGATCTGGTGACGGCGGACGCTGCCGCCGCGAAGCTGTTCGGGCTGGAGCCGGATACGGTGAGCTATATCGGCATCGCCCACGAGATGGGCGTGGGCCGCAAGGATTTGGAAAATCTGGCGATTCGACGGATTGCGCTCTAGGAAGACGGTGCGAAGCCGAAAGCGAGCAACCAAGGAGGAAGCGCCATGTCCGCGCAACTTCAACCCCGCTGGCTGTCCGTGGCAGACGATTTCGCTTTCGAGGAACGCAGCGAAATCAAGCACGAATATATCAACGGCGAAATTTACACCATGGCCGGGGCCAGTACCCGGCAGAATCGAATCACCCTCCATTTGGCCAGCCGGTTAATGGGGCATTTACGCGGCTCGCCTTGTGAAGTATTCGTCGCCGACGTCAAGCTGCATCTCAAGGAACTGGGGGTGGAGATTTTCTATTACCCTGACCTGATGGTCTGCTGCGATCCCAACGATCGTGATCCGTATTACCGCACCCGGCCCTGTTTGATCGTCGAAGTGCTGTCCGGCGGGACCGCCCGGGTGGATCAACGGGAAAAGCTGTTTGCTTACGCCCGGCTGGACAGCCTGCAAGCGTATCTGCTGCTGGAACAGGACCGGATCGGCGCTACTCCGCATTGGCGGGAGGGCAACGACTGGCGGTGGGCGGAATTCAGCGATTCGCAAGCGGAATTAACTCTGCCCTGCGCGGGTCTGACGGTTCGGTTGGCGGAGCCTTACGATGGAACGGGATTGCCGGAGACGCCGCCGGGCAACGAAGGACCACGTTGATTGCAGCGTTTCCGCGCGGAACGCGGGAGCCGTTGTCGAGAGTAGGCGGCCATGAATCAGATGTGGTTGAAGAAAATCCGGGTGGTGGTCTCGCTGGTCTTCCTGGCGTTGACCGCTCTGCTGTTCGTGGATTTCGAGCGGATCGGCGCGCCGCTCGCGCAAGTCGTGCGGTATCCGCAATTCGTACCGTCGCTGCTGAACTTCACCCAGACCTTCGCCTTGGCCGCCACCGGGTTCGTGCTGGTTTTGGCGTTGACCCTGCTGTTTGGCCGGGTGTACTGCTCGATGATCTGCCCGCTTGGAACCTTGCAGGACATCATCATCCGCATCGCGGACCAGTTGCGCAAGCCGCGCAAGGTCAAGTTCAAGCCCCAAAAACCGCACGATGCCTTGCGCTACGGGGTGCTGGCGCTGACGGTCGGCCTGTT
>JBDHRD010000151.1:0-7863 GCA_039807425.1 Candidatus Contendibacter sp.
ATGCCGGCCAGCGACAGGATGACCGTGGCGACCGGCACCTCGAACGCAACCCCGAACGCGAAAAAGATCATCATTACGAAATCGAGATAGCGATTGATGTCGGTCATGACCGCCACGCCTTCGGGAGCGGTGGCGGTGATGAAGGCGAAAAAGATCGGCATGATCACGAAGTACGCGAAGGCCATGCCGCAGTAAAACAGCAGCGTGCTGGACATCAGGATGGGCAAGACCATCCGTTTCTCCCGCTGGTACAGGCCCGGCGCGACGAACCCCCAAGCCTGATAGAGAATCCACGGGATGGCGATAAACACCGCCAGGATCAGGGTGAACTTGAGCGGGGTTAAAAAGGGCGACAGCACGTCGATCGCGATCATGCTGCTCTGAGCCGGCATGTGACGGGTCAGAGGGCCGGCCAGCGCGGTGTAGATCGGGTTGGAGAACGGCGACAGCACCACGAACACCACCAGAACGCCACTGACTATGCGCAGCAACCGGGTGCGCAGTTCGATCAAATGGCTGATGAAAGGTTGTTCGCGGTCAGGGTTGGAGGACACGGGAAATCAGTTCGTGGTGGGCGGCGGGGACGGCGGAACCGCAGTTTCGGGCCGGGAAACCGGCGTTGCTTTCGAAGCTGGCGGTACAGGCGGATTCTCGGGCAGGATCGAAGTGGGCTTTTGCGACTGAACCGGCGCGGGCGCCGAGGGTTCCGGGCTGGCGGGCGGCGGAGTCCAGCCCGGCGGTGGCCCGGCGGTTGGCATCCCCGGTTGCCAGCCGGGCGGCGGGCCGGGGTCGTCGAATTCCTCCTCGACCTGCCGGCGGAACGACTTCACCTCGTCGGCCAGACCCTTCATTTCGCCGAGATCGGCCTGCTGGCGCAAGGTCTGCTTGATTTCCTCCAAGTGCAACTCGCGGTCTACTTCCACCTTCATCTCGGCGATCATGCGCCGGGCCTTGCCCAGCCAGAAGCCCGCCTTGCGAGCCAGTCCCGGCAGTTGCTCGGGTCCGACCACGATCATGGCGACGACCCCGACTACGATCAATTCCCAGAAGCCGATCTCGAACATGCTGGCGCGATCCCGTGATCAGACTTTCTCGCGCTCCTTGGCCAGCGGGTCGCCGGCCGCCGTGGTGGCGTCACCGGTACGCGCCTGCGTCGCGTCCTGTTCGAGCTTCTTGGGGTTCTCCTCGGCGGTTTCCGGCTTGCCGCCTTCCTTCATGGCATCGCGGAAACCGCGAATGGCCGAACCCAGGTCGGAACCGAGATTGCGCAGCCGGGTACCACCGAATAGCACCAGGACGATAACCAGAATCAGCAGGAGTTCCCAAATACTGAAATGCATGACGATATAGCCTCTATGACGGGGAAGGGCGCCGCCGGCTAGCCAGCGGCCCGGGTGGCTTTTTCGGTCAGGCCGGAGACGCCGAAGCGGCGACGCAATTCGTTCAAAACCGCATCGGGGCCAAGCCCCTGATGGGCCAGCATGACCAGGGTATGAAACCACAAATCGGCGGTTTCGCGCACCAGCGGTTCGGGATCGCCGTTCTTGGCGGCCAGCAGGGTTTCGGCGGCTTCCTCGCCGACCTTCTTGAGAATGGCGTCGAGGCCCTTGGCGTACAGCCGGGCGACATAGGAACTGTCGGGATCGGCCAGTTTGCGCGCTTCCAGGGTCGCCGCCAGTTCGCGCAGAATGTCGTCGCTCATGCCCTGTACATCTCGCGCGGGTCTTTCAACACGGGATCGGTGACGACCCATTCGCCGTTGCGGAATTCCTCGAAGAAACAGCTTTGCCGTCCGGTATGACAGGCGATGCCGCCGATTTGTTCGATGTCCAGTAGCAGCACGTCGTGGTCGCAATCCAGCCGGATGCCCTTCACCTTCTGGGTGTTGCCGGAGGTTTCGCCCTTGTGCCAAAGCTGTTTGCGGGAGCGGGACCAGTACACCGCCTCGCCGCATTCGACAGTGCGCCGCAGGGATTCACGGTTCATCCAGGCCATCATCAGCACCCGGCCGCTGCCGGCGTCCTGGGCGATGGCGGGAACCAGCCCGTCCGCCGTAAATTTGATGCATTCCAACCAGTCGTCGTTCATAGTCTCACTTCAATACCCCGCGCCCGCATGTGGCGCTTGGCCTGTTCGATGGTGTATTCGGCGAAGTGGAAAATGCTGGCCGCCAGCACGGCGTCGGCCTTGCCGAGCAGGATGCCGTCCGCCAGATGATCGAGCGTCCCCACCCCGCCGGAAGCGATGACCGGGATGCTGACCGCCTCGCTGATGGCGCGGGTCAGTTCCAGATCGAAGCCGCGCTTGGTGCCGTCGCGGTCCATGCTGGTCAGCAGGATTTCGCCAGCTCCGCAGGCGTTCATCCGCCGCGCCCATTCGACTGCGTCGATGCCGGTGGGCCGGCGGCCGCCGTGGGTGAAAATTTCCCAGCGCGGCGACTCACCCGGCTGATGCACCGCCTTGGCGTCGATGGCCACCACGATGCACTGATTGCCGAACCGTTCAGCGGCCTCGCGCACGAATTCAGGCCGGGCGATGGCGGCGGTATTGATGGACACCTTGTCGGCCCCGGCGTTCAGCATCCGCCGCACGTCGTCCAGGGTGCGGATGCCGCCGCCTACCGTCAGCGGAATGAACACTTCGCTGGCCACCTGTTCGACCACATGTATCATGGTCTCGCGGTCGTCGGAGCTGGCGGTGATGTCGAGAAAAGTGATTTCGTCGGCGCCCTCCTGGTCATAGCGGCGGGCGATTTCCACCGGATCGCCGGCATCGCGGATGTCTACGAACTTGACGCCCTTGACCACCCGGCCCCGATCCACGTCCAGGCAGGGAATGATGCGTTTGGCCAGTCCCATCACACACTCCCCTGGGAATTGGCGATCCGTTGCGCCTCGGCCAGGTCGATGGCGCCATCGTACAGCGCCCGGCCGATGATCGCACCCATGATGCCCTCGCTCTCCACCGCGCACAGCGCCCGCACGTCGTTCAGGGTGCTGACCCCGCCGGAGGCGATGACCGGAATGCTGATGGCTTGCGCCAGTCGCACCGTGGCCTCGACATTGACGCCCTGCATCATGCCATCGCGGCTGATGTCCGTATAAACAATCGCTTCCACGCCGTAGCGTTCGAAAATGTGCGCCAAGTCGATCACGTCGTGCTTGGACAACTTCGACCAGCCATTGACCGCGACCCGCCCGTCCTTCGCGTCCAGCCCGACGATGATATGGCCCGGATATTCCGCGCATAGGTCATTGACAAAGCCGGGCTCCTGCACCGCCTTGGTGCCGATGATGACAAACCGGACGCCGGCGTCCAGATAGGCCTCCACGGTTTGCTCGTCACGGATGCCGCCGCCGACCTGAATCGGCAGATCGGGGAAAGTCTGGGCGACGCGGCGGATGACCTGGGCGTTGACCGGTTTTCCAGCGAACGCGCCGTTCAAGTCTACCAGATGCAGGCGGCGCGCGCCGGCCTTGACCCAACGCTCGGCCATAGCCACCGGGTCGTCCGAGAAGACCGTTGAGTCTTCCATCCGCCCCTGACGCAACCGTACGCACTTACCGTCTTTCAAATCAATCGCGGGTATCAGCAACATAAACAAGGCTCTAACGTTGTTGGCTCACCACTCGCCGTTCGCCACTCACCACTCACCACTCACCACTCACCACTCACCACTCACCACTCGCGCCTCACTCCCGGGGATTCCAGCCCGCGAAATTGGCGAGCAGCCGCAATCCAGCCTGGGCGCTCTTCTCCGGGTGGAATTGCACGGCGAAGATGTTGTCCCGCGCAATCGCCGAGGCAAACTCGAAGCCGTAATGCGTCCAACCCACCACCAGCGTTGGGTCGGCGGGTTGCAAATAGTAACTATGGACGAAATAGAAGCGGCTGTCCTGGGGAATGCCGCGCCACAACGGATGGTCGCCGGCTTGACGGACCTGATTCCAGCCCATGTGCGGCACCTTGAATTGTTCGCCGGTGACCGGATCGCGTGGGTCGGGGAACCGAACCACCCGGCCCGGCAACACGCCCAAGCCAGCGACGCCATCGTTCTCCTCGCTAAAGTCGAGCAACGCCTGCGGTCCCAGGCACAGTCCCAGAAAGGGTTTGCTCAGCGCCGCATCCCGGACCACGCCCACCAAATTCCAGCGGGCCAGTTCGTGCATGCAGTCGCGGATCGAGCCCTGACCGGGAAACACCACCCGGCCGGCCTGGAGAATATCACTGCGATTCTGGGTAACCAGCACGCGCGCTTGCGGGGCGACATGCTCGAGCGCCTTGGCGACGGAGCGCAGATTGCCCATGCCGTAGTCGATGATCGCGATACTGGTCATTGGGAAGACTCGCGGAGACGGGAACGCAGGAAAATGGAAGTTACAAACTGCCCTTGGTGGAGGGAACACCAGTCGTGCGCGGGTCGAACTCGACCGCTATGCGCAGCGCGCGCCCGAAGGCTTTAAACACGGTCTCGGCGATGTGATGGGCGTTGCGGCCGCGCAGGTTATCCACGTGCAGGGTAATCAGGGCATGGTTGACAAAGCCCTGGAAGAATTCGCGGAACAGGTCCACGTCGAATTCACCGATTCGGGCGCGGGGGAATTCGACAAAATAGCCCAGGCCGGGCCGGCCCGAACAGTCGAGCACCACCCGCGACAGACTTTCGTCCAGTGGCACGTAGGCGTGGCCGTAACGGCGAATGCCGCGCTTGTCGCCGAGGGCCTGTTTGACCGCCTGGCCGAATGTGATGCCGATGTCCTCGACAGTGTGGTGGGCGTCGATGTGCAAATCGCCCTCGGCTTCGATGTCCAGGTCGATCAACCCGTGGCGGGCGATCTGGTCGAGCATGTGGTCGAGGAAGGGCAGGCCAGTGGCGAGCCTGGCGTTGCCTGCGCCATCCAGATTGACGCGCGCCTGAATCCGGGTTTCCAGAGTGTCGCGCTTGACCGTTGCGATGCGTGCCGACATGAAGGTTACTCTATCCGTACCCACCTTGCACGGCGGGTGGCCTGAGTTTCGGTCCATGCCCCCAATACCATGGCGGGAAAGGTGGCTTCGCCGTGATTATAGATGAGCGGGCGAAATAAGCGAATTCGGGCCAGCCCCGGCAATTTCCACGACACGAATAGTCGTCGCTATGACGCGGGAGTAATCAGAGGAATCGGTTGTCGTCCGTGCTTCCGGTACACGATGAAATCGGAATCGAGGGTGCAGATCGCGTGATGATCGAATTTCTCCGCCATCCGCACCAGGCAAGCGTCAGCGAGCGACATGGGAATGTCGCGGTACTTCTGGCGCAGGAGACGCACGGCTTCGATGTCGTTGGACAGCGCGAACTCCACTTTCAGCAGTCCATTCTGGACCATTTCCAGCAAAGCATCCTGAGCGACCGGCAATCGGCGCAGTAGATGCCAGGCTTCAGCCAAGACGGCTTCGCACAGCAGCCAGGGCAAGGCCAGCGTCCTGGCCTGCTCGGCTATCCAGTCGTGATGGGCTTCGCGCCGGTCGAGAAACGCGACCAGGGGTCCCGTATCAATGATCGCCCAGCGAGTCATGGCCGAAATCTTTAAAATAATCTGGATTCGTCGCCAGGTCGGTCACCCCTGAATCAACGATGCCGCAATAGCGCTGCATCGGTTCGGGCAACGATAGCGGCTGAGCCGTGTCCGGCGTGGGCAATTCGCCAAGCCAGTTACGAAACAGTTCCACGGCTACCGCGCGCATAGGCCGACCTTCCAAGGCGCTCTTGGCTTTAAGTTTGCGATACAGTTCGTCAGGTATCTCAAAAGTAGCTTTCATAAAAACAGGTTAGCCGTATTCCTGTATTTCCGTCAAGCTGGTAATCTTATGATTCACCCATGCCGTGAGACGCTCGGTTGATGATCCACGAACCATCCCCGCCAGAATCGGACCGCCTGAATCGTCGCCAGGTAGTTTCCTGGGCCTTTTACGACTGGGCCAACTCGGCCTTCGCCACCACGGTGATCGCCGGCTTCTTTCCGGTCTTTTTCAAGCAGTACTGGAGCGTGGGGGCGCCGGTCACGGAAAGCACCTTCTGGCTGGGCGCGGCCAATTCGCTGGCCAGCCTGCTGATCGTGCTGCTCGCGCCGCTGCTGGGGGCCATCGCCGACCGGGGCGGCGCCCGGAAACGGTTCCTGCTGGCGTTCGCGGCGCTGGGCATCGTCATGACCGGCGCTTTATACGGCGTGGGGCGGGGCGAATGGGCGTGGGCGGCCACTCTCTACATTCTGGCGCTGATCGGCTTTTCCGCCGGCAACATCTTCTACGACGCCCTGCTGGTCGGGGTGGCCGGCGAACGGAAGCTCGATATCGTGTCGGCGCTGGGCTACAGTCTGGGTTATCTGGGCGGCGGCCTGCTGTTCGCCCTGAACGTGCTGATGACTCTGTACCCCGGCTGGTTCGGTCTGGCGGACGCGGCGGAGGGCGTGCGGGTCTCGTTCGTGACGGCGGCGCTATGGTGGGCGCTGTTCTCCATCCCCCTGCTACTGTTCGTGCCCGAACCGCCCGCGCCGGACCGGGTGGGTGGCCTGATGGCGATCCGGGCTGGCCTGACCCAGTTGCGTGGTACCTTTCGCGAAGTACGCCGGCTGCGGGTAGTCGGTACATTTCTGCTGGCCTATTGGCTGTACATCGATGGGGTCGATACCGTCATCCACATGGCGGTGGACTACGGCCTGGCGCTGGGCTTTCCCGCCGACAGCCTGATCGTCGCTCTGCTGCTCACCCAGTTCGTCGGATTTCCGGCGGCCATCGCCTTCGGTCGCCTGGGCGAACGCTGGGGGCCACGCACCGGAATTTTCATCGCCCTCGTGGTTTATTTCCTGATTACGATCTGGGGCTATTTCATCCGCCATCCTTGGGAATTCTACGCGCTGGCGGCGGCTATCGGGCTGGTGCAGGGCGGGGTGCAGTCGCTGAGCCGGTCCTTCTACGCCCGGTTGATCCCGGCCGAAAAATCCGGGGAGTTCTTCGGTTTCTTCAACATGCTGGGCAAGTTCGCGGCGGTGCTGGGGCCGGTGCTGATGGGCGTCGTCAGTTTGCTGACCGGCAACCCACGGCTGTCCATTCTGTCGCTGCTGGTGCTGTTCGTCGGCGGGGCGCTGTTGCTGGCGCGGGTGGACGAGGCCGAAGGGCGGCGGATGGCCGGGACCCTGTAAAAGACTACGGCATTTGATGCAACACTACCCCCACCATCGAGACTACTTGTGTCTGGTTGCGGGTGATAACCTTCGGAAGGTGAAACCACGGGAGAGCCTGATCATGCGCCCCATGCTTTATCTCGCTCTGGCTCTGATGTTCGGGTCTATGACGCAGGCTCAGGTCTACAAATGGACCGACGCCAGCGGTCAGGTTCACTACGACAGCCAGCCGCCAGCCGACGGACAGGCGGCGCAAACGCTCGATATCCAGTCGCAACCCACGCCGGCCGGCGGCGTGGACAACGTCCAGGATTTACAGCGAGCCACCCGGCAAGTGCGCGAACTGCGGGCTACCAGCCGGGGTGTTTCTGTCGAGCAGCTCGACGGTCCTGCCCCCCGCAGAAAGCGTGGCGAATCCCGGGAGCCAGTCTATATTGGCTACGAGGATCGTGCCCGGATCGATAATCTCAACAGCGATATCCGACGGCTGTCATCCTCGACCTTCGGTACCCCCAGCAGCCGAGCCCGGGAAATCCGCGCCGCCAAGGACGAATTGCGGCAAATCTATCGGAAGTACGGCATCAAACCGTGAGGGTCTGATCCATCTGACAAAGGGCGAAGCCCTGGCTGGCCCCGCCCTTTTGATGCGCCTCGCAGCGTGGTCACAACGCACTGGAGCCGATTTCGCCAGTACGAATCCGGA
>JBDHRD010000152.1:0-7772 GCA_039807425.1 Candidatus Contendibacter sp.
CTGTCGCACACCGCCATCCTGGCGCGCAGCCTGGGAATTCCAGCGGTCGTGGGCGCGCGCAACGCTCGCGCCTATCTGGGCGCCGACGAACCGGTGATCGTGGATGGTCGCCACGGGGTGATCCTGGTTGGGCTGGACGAGCGGATCCTGCGTTACTACCGCCACAAGCAGCAGGAAGAGCGCCGCGAGCAGCGCGAGCTGCACAAACTCAAAAGCAAACCGGCGGTGACCCGCGACGGCGTGTCGATTGGCCTGCACGCCAACATCGAACTGCCCGAGGATGCCGTCGCGGTGCGGGAAGTGGGGGCCGATGGCATCGGCTTGTACCGGACCGAGTTTCTGTTCATGAACCGCGCCAACTTCCCCGACGAGGAAGAGCATCTCGCCTCCTACCTGCATGTGCTCAAGACCCTGGAAGGCAAGTCGATCACCATCCGTACCTCCGACCTGGGCGCGGACAAGCAGGTGGACGGGGGCCGCGGCGGACCGGTTTGCACCAATCCAGCGCTGGGCCTGCGAGCGATCCGGATGTGTCTGAAGGATCTAGCGATGTTTCGCCCGCAGTTGCGGGCCATTCTGCGGGCCTCGGCCTACGGCCCGGTGCGGATGATGATCCCGATGCTCTGCTCCATCCACGAGGTGCGCCAGGTCTTGCGGCTGGTGGAAGAGACCAAGCAGGAGTTGCGCCACCGCGGCCTAGCTTTCGACGAACGGCTGCCGGTGGGCGGGATGATCGAGATTCCGGCGGCGGCGGTGTGCGCGGACCAGTTCGCCCGTTATCTGGATTTCCTGTCCATCGGCACCAACGATCTGATTCAGTACACCCTGGCTATCGACCGGGTGGACGACGAGATCAACTATCTGTACGACCCGCTGCATCCGGCGGTGCTAATGCTGATCCGCAACACCCTGCGCGCCGGGCGCCGGGCTGGCATTCCGGTCAGTCTGTGCGGGGAAATGGCTGGCGATCCGCGCTACACCCGCCTGCTGCTGGGGCTGGGCCTGACCGAGTTCAGCATGCATCCCAGCAACCTGCTGGAGGTCAAGCGCGCGATTCAGGACAGCAATGTCGGCGCGTTGACCGGGGCGATCCAGCACCTGCTGCGGACTACCGACGCCGACAAGTACACTGAAATTCTTAAGGATATCGCCCAGAACTGATTATTCATCCGCCATTTCCTCGCCCGGATTCCCGGCGCTGAACACGCCGGCATCGTAATCGTAGGCGAACAGTTCGGCATAGCGGCCCCAATCGATGATCACCTGCAACACTCGCTCGGCCTCGTCCTGACTCAGGGAATCCTCCAACTCGCGCAGAAAGCGGCTTTCCGAGGCGCGCTGGTTGGGCCGTTCGTCGATCACCCGACAGATGTGTCCAGCCAGCGGCACCCGCCGCAACAAATGCTCGCCAAAAATCATCTTGCGCCGCTGGATGTCGGCGTCCAGAAACGCCTGACCGTGCGGGGTCAGCCGAATATCGCCACTGGCGATCTGGGCGAAATCCAGCAACTGCAACGCCTCCAGAATCGGGAACAGATCGTCCACTTTCAGCTTCAGCGCGTCAGCCAGTGACGATAGATCAGCGTGGCCCGCGTGCGTCGGATGGTTGATCTCATCGAGCACGCCCAACAACTGGGCCACTTGCGCCGATGGCAGCCGGTGACCGATGTCGCTCGCCTGCTGCTCGCCGGCCACGACGGTCATGATCTCGTAGATCCGATCCACCAGTCGCCGGAACACCGGCGCGGTATGATCGCGCGGGTGTTTCAGCGTAATCGCCAACTCCGTCTTGACCCGCCCCGGATTGCTGTCCAGGATCACCACCCGGTCAGCGATCATCAGCACCTCCTCGATGCTGTGCGACACCATCAGAATGGCGCGGGTCGGGATTTGCCGCTCCAGCCACAGGTCCAGCAAGTCATCGCGCAGGGTTTCCGAGGTCGGCGCGTCCAGCGCGGAAAACGCCTCATCCATCAGCAGTACATCGGGATTGACCACCAAAGCGCGGGCGAAACCGACCCGCTGGCGCATCCCGCCGGACAGTTCCTTGGGATAGGCCGACTCGAACCCGTCCAGCCCGATCAGGTCGATGGCCGCCAGCGCCCGCTTGCGCCGCTCCGCCATCGGCACCCCTTGCGCTTCCAGCCCCAATTCCACATTTTCCAGCACCGTCAGCCACGGAAACAGCCCGAAGGTCTGGAACACCAAGCTGATGCCAGCCATCGGGCGCGTGACCGGCTGGCCCCGGTACAACACCTGGCCGGCGCTGACCGGTGTCAGACCGCAGATGATCCGCAACAGCGTCGATTTGCCGCAGCCGGAACGGCCCAGCAGCGCCACGATTTGGCCGGGACGTAGACTGAAGTCGATATCCCGGAGCACGACAATAGGGTCGCCACGGTCGGGAGCGGTGAAATACTTGCTGACCTGGCGCAGTTCGAGCAGGGTTTCAGCATCGTTCACGGGACTCTCCTCAATCCAGGGCGAGCCGCCGCTGGGCGAAGGCGTACAGGCGTTTCCAGAGCAGGCGGTTGAACACCACCACGTACATGCTCATCACCGCGATGCCCAGCGCCACCCGTGGATGATCGCCCTGGACGGTCTGCTGGGCGATGTAGGCGCCGATGCCACTGGCCGTCAGCGTCGTCCCCCCCCAGTTAGCGACCTCGGCCACCACGCTGGCGTTCCAGGCACCGCCGGAAGCGGTCAGGCCGCCGGTGAGGTAGGATGGAAACACCGCCGGCAGCAGCACCCGCCGCCACAGCAATAATCCATGCAGGCCCAGATTGGCAGCGGCTTCCTTGAGGTCGCTGGGCAGGGAGGCGGCCCCGGCGATGACGTTGAACAGGATGTACCATTGTGTGCCCAGAATCATCAGTGGACTGAGCCAGATCTCCGGGTTGAACTGGTGGACGGCGATGAACGACACCACCACCGGAAACAGCAGATTGGCCGGGAACGCCGACAGGAATAGCACCAAGGGTTGGGCGCGCTGGGCCAGCCGTGGCCGCAGGCCGATCCAGACGCCGATGGGCGCCCAGATCAGGCTGGCCAGAGCGGTCAAAATTACCACGCGCACCAGCGTGTACAGGCCCAGCAGGAACACGTGCGCAACCTCGGCGTCGCTGGCTTCAGTCAGCACGAACCGCGCGAGCAGCACGATGCTGGCGATCGCCGCACCGCCCAGCAGCGCCATCCACAGCGCGTCCAGCCACGGGTCAGCCCGTCGCCAAAACCGCGGCTTGGGCAACGGCAGCTGAAAGGTCGGTCGCCGGGGCGCGAACGACCCCATTTGTGCCCACAGCCAGACCGGCAACATCATCAGCACGCGCAACAGTTGGGTACGCCGCAGCAAATCCAGAAACCACGACCGTGGCGCATCCTGGCTTTCGGCGAACTCGAACTTGAATTTATCGGCCCACGCCACCAGCGGCCGGAACACAAGCTGATCCGTCACCAAAATCACCAGCAGCATGGCGAGAATGGCGTAGCCGATCGCCGTCAGATTGCGCTGGTCGATGGCGACGGCGATATAGGAACCGATGCCCGGCAACAGCACCGTCCGGTCGGAAACGGTGATGGCTTCCGAGGCGACCACGAAAAACCAGCCGCCGGAGACCGACATCATGGTATTCCACACCAACCCCGGCATCGCGTAGGGCACCTCCAGTTTCCAGAACCGCTGCCAGGCCGACAGTTGGAACAGATTGGCGACCTGGCCCAAGTCCTTGGGCAGCATTCGCAGCGAATAGTAGAAGCTGAACGCCAGGTTCCAGGCTTGCGAAGTGAAGATGGCGAAAATGGCCGCGCATTCCGGTCCCAGCAGGCTACCGGGGAACAGGTGGACGAACCAGAGCACGGTGATCGCCAGAAAGCCCAGAATCGGCACCGATTGCAGGATGTCCAGCAGCGGGATCAGGATTTGTTCCGCCCGGCGGCTGGAAACCGCGAGCTTGGCGTAGACGAAGGTGAACAGCAGCGAGCACAGCAGCGCAATGCCCATCCGCAGGGTAGTGCGCAGGGCGTATTCCGGCAGCCGGGCGGGATCGAGCGCGATCGACAGCGGCGCGCCGAACTGGTAGGACACAGCCATCTCGCGACTGCCCCAAGCCAGCAGGAACAAGCCGCCGAATACCAGCGGTAGCAGCAACAAATCCCAGCGGTTGAGCAGGCGCGGCCCGGCTAGAATAGCGGGTGACCCGGGCGGCTGACGCACAAGGCAAGCCCTGTTCAGTGCGCCGCCGAGATCAGCCGCGCGTCCTGGCTCCCCAGCAATTCTCCGATCAAGGCGTCCTTCTCGGTCCATAGTTGCCCGATCCAGCGCTGAACAGCTTCCCGAAACGCAGGATCGTTGCGGTAGTCGCCGCCGAGCAGTTCAGTGGGAATCGCCAGTTGTCGGACCCGCACGACCACCCGGCGGATGCGGCCCATGAGCAGGTCACCGAAGGTGCAGGAACCATCCGGGTAGACCAGGGTGACGTCCAGCAGGATGCGCAACCGGTCGGGCAGCGCCTCCAGGACAAACGCCAGTCCGCCGACCTTGGGGCGCAGCAGATGGCGATAGGGCGATTGCTGGCGAGCGTGCTTGTCAGGCCGGAAGCGGGTGCCTTCCAGGAAATTGAGGATGGTGGTCGGCGTGTTGCGGAATCGCGCGCACATTCGGCGGGTGGTTTCCCAGTCCTGGTCGCGCGCCTCGGGATGCTGGGCCAGATAAGCCGCCGAATGGCGCTTCATGAACGGAAAATCCAGCGCCCACCAGGCGCCGCCCAGCACTGGCGCCCAGATCAGTTGCTGCTTGATGAAGAACTTCAGGAACGGGATGCGGTGGTTGAAGGCCCGTTGCAGCACCACGATATCCACCCAGGACTGATGGTTGGAGCCGACCAGATACCACTCGTCGAGCTGTAAACCCTCCAGGCCCACCATGTCCCATTCGATGCGCTGGATCAGGTCGATGATGAGATTGTTGCAGTCTATCCAGGTCGCGGCGATCCACATCAGCAGACGGGCGTGGAACTCGCGCCAGGCCGGATGGGGGACGAGCAGTTTGACCAGGAGCACGAGGTACAGGGGTGTGCACCAGAACAAGGTGTTGAGAATGAAGAGCAGAAAACCCAGTGCCCCGCGAACGGGAGCGGGCAAAAAGGCGAGCATGGGAATGGGGCCTGTCAGGGGTTGAGAGTTTGGTTGGCCAGCCAGTCGCGGATGGCGGAATGACTTTGCACAGGTTCCGAAGACTGGCCGCGCCGCGCCAGCCAGTCGCGGACCGCGGGACCGGTGCCGAGGGTCCAGGGCTTCAGCCGCTCGACCGGTACCCGCTTGATGTCGGCCAGCTCCTCACCGAGGAGGATGTCGCCCCGTACCGGGACATGATAGGCCAGGATCAACTGGTTCATCTCGAAAAAGGCGTAGTTGCCGATCAAATGGGTGGCGAGGGCGTCCAGACCCAATTCTTCCCACACCTCGCGCCGGATGGCGGCGTCTGGCGTCTCCCCCCGTTCCAGAAAACCGGTGATCAGCCCGTACATCTTCTCCGGCCAGCTTTTGTTACGGGCCAGGATGACCATTCCGTCGAGTTCCACGATGGCGGCGACGACCGGTACGGGATTGTCCCAGTGAACGTAACCACAGCCGACAGCAATGCAGCGCTGCTGGAGTCGGCCATGGACATCGGCGGGGTGGAGCGGCTGGCCGCATTGCGGACAGAAGTGGACTGGCATCGGGAGAGATCCTGAGGTAGGGGCAGGCCCGGCGTGGAGGGATGAAATCTCGGCTTGTACGGATCTGTGGGAAAAACTAGCCTATACTTTTTATTTTACGGCGGCAGCTCGATTCGATGCTGCCGTTTTGATTTAGCGAACGGCTTGCGGACCAATTCTAATGAAACCACGCCATTTTCTCAGCCTGTTCGATCTGACCCCCGCCGAATTGCAGCGGGTGCTGCGGCGCGCCAGCGCGTTGAAAGCCCTGCACCGGCGTGGGGAACGCTACGCCCCGTTTCCGGGGAAAGTATTGGCCATGATTTTCGAGAAGGCGTCCACCCGCACCCGGGTTTCCTTCGAGGCCGGCATGGCGCAACTGGGGGGCAGCGCCATCTTTCTTTCGCCACAGGGCACCCAGTTAGGTCGGGGCGAACCCATCGAGGACACCGCGCGGGTGCTGTCGGGTATGGTGGACCTGGTGATGATCCGCACGTTCGAACACGCCAGGGTGGAAACCTTCGCCGCGCATTCGACGGTGCCGGTCATCAATGGCCTGACCGATTATAACCATCCCTGCCAACTGCTGGCCGATCTTCAGACCTTCATCGAGCATCGCGGCGATATTCGCGGCCGCACCGTGGCCTGGATCGGGGATGGCAACAACATGTGCAACAGTTATCTCAAGGCCGCCATCCACTGCGATTTCCATCTGCGCATCGCCGTCGCGCCGGGCTACGAGCCGAACGCGGAATTGCTCGAACGGGCCGCGGGCCGGGTGGTCCTGTTGCGCGATCCGCTGGCCGCCGCCCGGGATGCTGACCTGGTTGCCACCGACGTGTGGTCGAGCATGGGCAACGAAGCCCAACAGCAGCGGCGGGCACGGGATTTCGCCGGCTATCAGGTCACTGCCGAGGTGATGGCCCAGGCCAGGCCCGACGCAATCTTCCTCCACTGCCTGCCGGCGCACCGGGGCGAAGAGGTCAGCGCCGAGGTGATCGATGGCCCGCAAAGCCGGGTCTGGGACGAGGCCGAGAATCGCCTGCACGCCCAGAAGGCGCTGATGGAGTTCCTGTTGTTGGGCGAGGCCGCGCCGTTATAATCCCTTCCTGCCCGCACCAGGGCAGTCTGGCGCGGGCGCGGGCGAATCTGATAAATTAGCGATTGCTGATTGTCATTGTTTCGTCCCGCATCGTGCACCCACACTCCTGTCTGCTCCCGCTTGCGGCTTTTGCGATTGATGCCTGCAACCGGAACCCTGCAATGTGGTCTTCATCTTAACGCTCGAGCCTTGCTGCCCGAGAGCGTTGCGAGTCATGAAAGAATATGCCCTGATCCTGCTCAGTACGATTCTGGTCAACAACTATGTTCTGGTGAAATTTCTGGGGTTGTGCCCCTTCATGGGAGTTTCCCGCAAGCTGGAGGCTGCCATGGGCATGGGTTTGGCGACCACCTTCGTGCTGACCCTGTCCTCCATCTGCGCCTACCTGACCGACCATTACCTGCTGATTCCGCTGGGGCTGGAATACCTGCGCACCATCGCCTTCATCCTGGTCATCGCTGTGGTAGTGCAGTTCACCGAGATGGTGGTGCATAAAACCAGTCCCTTGTTGTATCAGGCCCTGGGTATTTATCTGCCATTGATTACCACCAACTGCGCGGTGCTGGCAGCGGCGTTGCTGAACGTGCAGGAGCGGCATGACTTCATCGCGTCCGCGCTGTACGGCTTTGGAGCGGCGGTTGGGTTTTCGCTGGTGATGGTGCTGTTCGCGGCCATGCGCGAACGGATCGTGGTCGCCGATGTGCCGGTACATTTTCGCGGACCCGCCATCACCCTGATTACGGCAGGGTTGATGTCGCTGGCGTTCATGGGGTTTTCCGGTCTGGTCAGAGGTTGAATGTTATGGTGGTTGCCATTCTTGCGTTGAGCGCGCTGGCGGGCGCGTCAGGTTTGTTGCTGGGTTTCGCCGCGATCCGGTTCAAGGTCGAGGGCGATCCCATCGTCGAGCAAATTGAAGCCATTTTGCCGCAGACCCAGTGCGGCCAATGCGGTTACGCCGGGTGCAAACCCTA
>JBDHRD010000153.1:0-7762 GCA_039807425.1 Candidatus Contendibacter sp.
CTGGTGTTGGCGGTGCGTATGGCGTCCTGCAAGCCGGCGTCTGCGCCCAGCGCCGCCGCTTCGACCGCCAGCAGCGCGAGATCCACGCTGGAACTGCGGCTGTGCAAATCCAGATGGCCGGCCGCCAGCTTGCTGATCTTGCCAAAACCGCCGGCCAGTGTGAGCCGGGGAACCGGCGCGCGCCGCAAATGCTTGAGCACCGCCCCAGCGAAATCGCCCATTTCGATCAGCGCCATGTCTGGCAGCGCGTAATGGGAGCGCAAGGTTTGTTCGCTGGCGGCCCCGGTGCAGGCCGCGATATGCGTCAACCCGTTGGCGCGGGCGACTTCAATCGCCTGCTGGATGGAAGCGATGTAGGCGGAACAGGAAAATGGCCGGACGATGCCGGTCGTGCCGAGAATGGACAGTCCACCGACGATGCCCAATCGAGGATTGAGTGTTTTCAGCGCCAGCGCCGCGCCGTTTTCAACGCCGATAGTCACCTCGAAGCCGCCGCGATAACCCTGTTCGGTCGCCAGTCGCAGCAGGTGTTCGGTCATCATCCGGCGCGGGGTCGGATTGATGGCCGGCTCACCCGGTGGAATGGGTAAACCGGCCCGGGTCACCGTCCCCACCCCTGGCCCAGCGTGAAACCGCACTCCCGGCGATTCACTCAACGCCACCTGGGTGAAAATCAACGCGCCATGGGTTACGTCGGGATCATCGCCGGCGTCCTTGATCGTCGCCGCCTCGGCCCCCACCGCCGTCAATCGGCAGTATTCCAGCCGGAACACGGGCCGCTGGCCGCGTGGCAGCGTGATTTCCACCCGGTCGAGTTCAGAATTCGTCAGCAACCGACGTGCCGCCACCAGCGTGGCAGCGGTCGCGCAGGCGCCGGTGGTGTAACCGTAGCGCAAGGGTTGATTCTGTTCAGGAGTTTCAGAGCGCATGGCATGAATCCAGAGAGACGATAAACTACCTTTTACCCTTCAACCGCTCATCTTGCCAGAAGCCATGTCCGCCGCCTGCCCCGCCCTCTTACTCAGCGCCCCGGCCTCCGGTCAGGGCAAAACCACCGTCACCGCCGGTCTGGCCCGTTATCACCGTAATCAGGGCCGCACGGTGCGGGTGTTCAAAACCGGGCCGGATTTTCTCGATCCGATGATTCTGGAGCGCGCCTCCGGCCAGCCAGTCTATCAACTGGATTTGTGGATGGTCGGCGAATGCGGCTGCAAGACGCTGCTGTATCAGGCGGCGCAAACAGCCGACCTTATTCTGATCGAAGGCGTGATGGGCCTGTTCGACGGGACGCCGTCCAGCGCCGACCTGGCCGCTCTGCTCGGCGTGCCGGTGCTCGCGCTGATCAACGCCCACGCCATGGCCCAAACTTTCGGTGCTATCGCCTACGGGCTGGTGCATTACCGGCCTGGCCTGCCCTTCGCTGGGGTGCTGGCCAACCGGGTCGCCGGATCGGGTCACGCCGAACTGCTGGCCGAGAGCCTGCCGCCGGACCTGCGTTATTTCGGCTGGCTGCCGCGCGATGAGGAAATCGCCCTGCCCGACCGCCATCTCGGCCTGGTGCAGGCCGCCGAAATCGCCGACTTGGAAACCCGGTTGGAGAGCGCCGCCGCACTGATCGCCAACACCGGGTTGGCCACCTTGCCGCCACCAGTGAAATTTCCGGAAATCAGCGTGGAATCACCACCGTTGTTGCTCCAAGGCGTGCGCATCGGCGTCGCCCGCGACATGGCGTTCGCCTTTCTCTATCCGGCCAACCTGGATACGTTGCGGGCGCTGGGCGCGGAACTGGCGTTCTTCTCCCCACTGACTGATACCGGATTGCCGGCGGTGGACAGCGTCTATCTGCCAGGCGGCTACCCGGAATTGCATCTCGACGCGCTGGCGGCTAACGAACCCCTGCGTGCGGCGCTGCATCGACACCATCAAGCTGGTAAACCGATTTACGCCGAGTGCGGTGGCCTGCTTTATACCCTGGAATCGCTGACCGACAAGGCGGGCCACCGCGCGCCGATGCTGGGCCTGCTGCCAGGCCACGCGGCGTTGCAAGCAAAACTAGCGGGACTGGGGATGCAATCGGTGGAACTGCCGGAGGGGGAACTGCGCGGACATACCTTCCATCATTCGCGGTTGGAAACGCCGCTGGCGCCACTGGCGCACGGCCGCCGACAGCGCGACGGTCAACCGGGCGAGGCGGTCTATCGGATTGGGCGGCTGACCGCCTCGTACCTGCATCTGTATTTTGCCAGCAACCCAGCGGCGGCAGCCCGGCTGTTCATGCAGCATCAAACCGGTCGAAGGTCATGGTGAACTGGCCCCGGCCCCGGGTCATGCCGCGCAGATCGGTGATGTAACCCAATAACCGGTCCAACGCGCAATCGCAGTGAATGATGGTCATTTCGCCCAGCGTCGTCGTGTCGCGGATCACGGCCCGGCGGGACTGCAAATCGCCCAGCACCGTACCCACATCGCTCTCCGGGACCACCACCTCGGTATTCATGATCGGCCGCAACACCAGGCCGCCGGCCTGGGCCAGCGCCTTGCGCGTGGCTTCCGCCACCGCCACCCGCACCGCCGACGGGCTGGACAGCGCACCGAACAGTTCCACTTCCAGCACTCGCACCGCCAAGTCCTGCAGCGCCGCGCCAGTGGCGGGACCGCTGGCCAGCGCGTCCTCCGCTCCACCCGCCACCACATCCCGTTGCGCGGGACTCAACTCCGCTCCGTCGGGCCGCACCCGTGGCGTGGCGTCGATCGCGACGCCCGTCCCGCGCGGCAATGGCTCCACCGCCACCCGCGCCCCGGCTTTCATCTCCACCTTCTTGCCATCCGGCTGCTCGATCAGCCGGTGGAACAGGCTGCCCGCTTCAGCCGGCCCGGCAACCGTCTCGCGGGTCACCACGTCGGGGTTGCCAACCCGGAGATTGACGTTGAATTCCCGCCGCAACCGCTCGCCGGCAATCTGCAAATGCAGTTCGCCCATGCCGCGCAGCACGCGCTGGCCAGTCTCCAGGTCCTCCTCGACCCGCAGGGTGGGGTCTTCCTGCTGCAACTTGTCCAGCGCCTCCAGCAACTTCTCCTCGTCGGCGCTGGACTGCGGCTCGATGGCCAACCCCAGTACCGGCGCGCGGGCTTCGATGCGCTCCAGCCACAGTGGATGACCCGGCGCGCACAGTGTGTCACCCGTGGTCGCCCAGCGCAGCCCGGCCAATAGCACGATCTGGCCGGCGGTGGCTCCGTCCAGCCGGGTTTTATGGTTGGCGTCCACCTCGAACAGCCGCGCCACCCGTTCGTGGCGCACCGTTCCATTCGGGCCGGGAATCGCGACCTCGTCGCCAGGCTTTAGCGTCCCCCGGTACAAGCGGGCGAACACATGGCGGCGGCTCTCCCACATCTGCACCTTGAACGCCAGCGCCGCCAGTGGCTCGCCCGCGTTCATCGCCACCCACTCGTCGCCGCCATCGGGCCGGTGCGCCAGGCTCGGCGGCCGTTCGGTCGGGGCCGGCAACAGCCGCACTACCCCGTCCAGCAATGGTTGCACCCCCTGATTGCGCAAGGCGCTACCGGCGAAACAGGGACAAACCTTGCCCACCAGCGTGGCCTGGCGCAGCGCCGCCCAGACCACCTCTGGTTCCGGTTCCTCCTCGGCCAACACCTGTTCGGCCAGGGCTTCATCCATTTCCGCCGCCGCCAGCAGCAGGCTTTCCCGATAATGCCGCGCCCATTCCCAGTTCGCCGGATCGCAGGGCGCAACCTCTACCTGCTCGCCCTTCTCGCCAATGAACCGCAACCGAGTCTTGTCGATCAAGTGAATGACTGAACCGTCGTAATCGGGCAACGGTACGGTCACCGCCACCGGTTCCGCGCCCAGCCGCTCGCGCACCGTGGCCAGCGCCCGGTCGAAATCAGCACCGGGCCGGTCCAGCTTGTTAATGAAAAACAACGCTGGCAACCGGAACTTGGTGCGCTGGCGCCAGACGGTCTCAGTCTGTGGCTCTACCCCGCGCACGCCGTCCAGCACGATCACACAGCCGTCCAGCACCCGCATCGAACGCTCGACCTCGATCGTGAAATCCACGTGGCCGGGTGTATCGATCAGTTGGATCCGATGTTTGCGCCAGGGCAGTTGGGTCACAGCGGCGGTGATGGTGATGCCGTGCATCTGCTCCTCGACCTGGTAATCCATATGCGCCGCGCCTTCGTGGACTTCACCGATCTTGTGGGAAGCGCCGGCGTAGTACAACATCCGCTCGGTCAGGGTGGTCTTGCCGGCATCCACGTGGGCGGCGACGCCGATATTGCGCACTCGCGCCAAGTCCGGGGCGTTGGCCATGAAGGTTCTCGTCGAATATTGAAAGGCGGGCAACGAATGGCGAGCGGCGAAGGTTCCGCAGCCACCGGTGGTTTAACAACCGGCTAGTCGCTGATTCTGCGGCATTCCAGATAAAACCGCTTCTCGTCGGCCTCACCCATCGAAAAGGTCTTGCGGGGCAGGGCGCCATCGCGGATCACGGTGCGGAAGAAGTCATCCTTGGCCAGCGCCGGCAGATAAAAGCCTATAGTACCGGGCTCGGCGCTGAGTCGCTCCAGCGCATCCTCGCCGTGAATGTAATCGAGCCGCGCACCGGGCTGGCCAGGCAGATATTGATCCAAAAATGCTTGCAGACCAGCGACTGGCAATGTCAGGCGCGGCTGGCTGATGGCCAACACGCCGTAACGATTCGGGCTGACGAAGGCGATGACGTGGCGACCTGGCGAGCGTCGCATCTCGCACCACGCCCGCCGCGCCGCCTCCCAGGATGGGTAATCCAGCACCGCCAGCGCCGAACCTTGGGCCGCGAAAAAATCCGCCATGGCCACCAGCAGTCGGGCAGGGTCAATGTTGAACGCAACCCGGTGAATGGCCTCGAATTCCAGTCCCTCATCGTGCAGATTGACCAACTCCACCAGGGCGTAGCGGGCCGGATGGTTCATGACCGCCGCCGGATCGGGCGCGGCGCGCTTGAGGTTCTCCCAGATGATCTTGGCGGTGGCGAAGGAATGGTTGCCATCACCCATGGCGTACAGTAGCACCGGCTCGTCGCTCAGCCCATAACGGGCGTTGAACGCCACGGGGTCGGCCAGCCGGGCCAGTTGTTCGATCACCCATTGAATCAGGACGGGATGCTCGACCCGCCAACCACGCACCCGACCGCTGTCCAGCATCAGCGGAAAATCGTACAGAGCTTCCAGCGGCTCGGCGAACAGCGGTTCGATCACCGTCCGCCCCACGTCGTCGATCAGGACCATGACATGCGGCAATTCCAGCGGTGCGCGTTCCCGCACCCGGACCCGCGGCGGCAATCGTTCCATGATGGTGCCCTCGGTCGGCCGAATCAAGGTCTTGGCTCCAGCATTAAAATCGTAATGCTCCAAATCCAGCGCGACGATCAGACCCTTGCGGGTCCGGCCCCGCGCCGTCTCCCGTTCCACCCGCACCAGACCAGGCGGCTGCGGAACCAGCACGCCCTCGCTCAGATAGCGGCGCATGGTTTCCTGAATGGCTTGAATGCGCCGGACCTCGTCAGCCGCGCCCAGATCCACCTCCGGCAGAATCAGCCGCAGCGTCGAGGGCGCGTCGCCCACCAGCGCGTCCACCCGCGCCCAGTAGTCCGGCTGCGAGGTGTACTGATCGCAGGCGACCACCGCCCATTTCGTCAGGTCCACCCCCGGCCGAGGCAAGAGCAACGACGGAAGCTGTAGACCGATGCCAGCGAAGTTCATGGTTGTTTCAATCCTTGTTGACTGGGAAAAACCGCCGAGGGAGTCGGAACGCCGGAAAAAACGGCGCAAGCTTAACAAAAAACAGGCGATATGCTTACCACCAGCAAGCACGTCTGACCATGGCGTACTATGATTCGGCTAACCAAACCTACCGGGTCCCCGTCCATGCGCAAGTTGGTCAATATCGCGATCATTATCCTCATCGTCGTACTTCTGCTCGGTGGCGGCATTGCCGGCTACCTGTGGTACGGCGCCAAGCAGCAAATGGATCAGATCGTGACGATAGCCAAGCCCTTCGCCGAAATCAGCTACGGCGGCATCGCCGTGTCGCCGACCGGCTCGTTGGGCGTCAACCAGTTGCGGATCGCGCCGGGCTTCGCCAACGATTCCATCACGATTGGCGCTATCCGGCTCGACGCTCCCAATCTTTTGGCCCTGCTCCATACCCGCTGGCAATTGAGTCGGGGCCAGTTGCCCGAGGCGCTGTCGCTGTCGTTCCAGGATGTCGAACTGCCGCTGGGCGGCGTTCTCAGCGCCAATTCCATCCCATCCGCGAACAGCGGACCCCTTGATCATCTCGAAGCACTGGGCTGCGGGCCGATCAACGCTTTCGGCGCGGCTGCATGGCAGGAAATGGGCTACGACCGGTCGATCAGCCATCTGGAAATCGGCTATCGCGTTGATTCTAAAACCAACGTGTTGACACTGCGGCTGGATAGCGCCACTCGGAACTGGGCGGCGCTGAATCTCGATGTTGGCCTTGCCCTGACCCAGGCGCCGGAATCGCTGATGGCGCTGGCCACCGCTACCCCCAGGCTGGCCAAATTCAGCCTCGTGCTGCGCGATGACGGGTTCAACCAGCGCCGAAACCAATACTGCGCCACCAAGGCCGGCAAGCCCATTCCCGAGTATCTCGCCGATCACGTTCGGCTGGTGGTCGAGCGCTTGCGGGCCAGCGGCATCTTCCCGGGACCCGGGTTAATCGCCGCCTACCAGCGCTATCTGAGCGAAAACGGCGTCCTGATGATCGCGGCCGCACCCCCGATGCCGATCAATCCCGCCGAACTGCATGAATACACCCCCGCCGATGTCATCAAACTGCTCGGTCTCACGCTGAAAGCGAATGAGACGGCGGTCACCGACCTCACCGTGGACTGGGACGCCGCCAAGGTAGCCAAAGCCCTGGGCGTGGAACCGGAAGTGCGGCCGGAACCGGAACCGGCAACCAGTCCGGCGCCGGTCCTCCAAACCCCGGTCATGGTTCAGAAGACCTATCACCCGATTCCAGTCAGCGAACTGAGCCAGCATATCGGCAAAATCGTCAAGCTGCGCACCACGACCGGCGCGCAATACCGCGGCCAACTGGATGCCTTCGGGGAAGGTCTCCTCCGCGTCACGGTGCGCAAATCCGGCGGTAGCGTAACGCTCTCCCTCCGGGCCAGCGAAATCACCGCAGCGGAAGTCTTCTACTGAAGGCACAAGGCGCACAGAGCCTTGCGCCTTGCGCCTTTAGCCCTCTACCCGCGCACCATCTGGATCAGCAGCAACACGAACAGTATTACCAACCCCAACGGAATCAGCGCCGCCGGCCAATCCTTTTTGGCAGCGCGACTCCGTTCGATGGCCGCTTTGACACCAGGCCGAAACCATAGGATCACCAATACCGCCATTAGTCCACCCAGCAGAATTTCCCACCACGCCGCCGTTTCCATTCTCGCCTCTCCACGTTCAATCTTTACCGCGCCCACCGCCGACCGGAAACGCCGGTTGCGGAAACGGCGTCACGTTATCGCTGCCCTCGACCGGACGGACCTTGCTGACCCCCTCCCGTTCCACCTCGTCGATCCGCATCACGGAGTGCAGGGGTACGAAGGTACGCTTCACCCCCGCGAACTCGTTTTGCAATTTCTCCTCGGCCGGATTGATCAATAGACTTGTCCATAAATAATTTTCCCACTATAAATCATTGTGTTATAATAGACACCAGTTTCTTGCTTCTTTT
>JBDHRD010000154.1:0-7686 GCA_039807425.1 Candidatus Contendibacter sp.
TACGTCATCGACGCCAAGGACCAGGTTCTGGGTCGGCTGTCGTCGGAAATCGCTCGCCGCTTGCGGGGCAAACACAAACCCGAATATACGCCGCACGTGGATACCGGCGACTACATCATCGTGGTTAACGCCGAGCAGGTGCGGGCGACCGGCCGCAAGAAGACCGACAAATTCTATTATCGGACCACCGGCTACGTCGGCAACATCAAATCCATTTCGATGGGTAAGCTGTTGCAGCAAGCTCCAGAGCGCGTGATTGAAATCGCCGTCAAGGGCATGTTGCCCAAGAATCCGCTGGGGCGGGCGATGTTCCGCAAGCTCAAGGTCTACGCCGGCGCCGAGCACCAGCACGCCGCGCAACAACCCAAGCCGCTGTCGCTGGATTTTTAACCGGCTGGCGCACTCACCGGAACGGAACAGGCAAGCATGATCGAAAACCAGCACTACGGCACGGGCCGGCGCAAGACTGCCACGGCGCGGGTGTTCCTGCGGCCCGGCACGGGCAGCATCCTCGTCAACCGGCAGCCGCTGAACAAATACTTCGGACGGGAAACCTCCTGCATGGTGGTGAATCAGGCGCTGGAAGTCGTGGATCTGAAGGAAAAATTCGATATTTACGTGACCGTCAAGGGCGGTGGCATCACCGGTCAGGCCGGCGCGATCCGCCACGGCATCACCCGCGCCCTGATCGAGTACGACGAAAGCCTGCGCGCCTCGCTGCGCAAGGCCGGTTTCGTCACCCGCGACGCCCGCGAAGTGGAGCGCAAAAAGGTCGGTCTGCGCAAGGCCCGGCGCGCGACCCAGTACTCCAAGCGCTAATCATTTTTTGGGGGATCGTCTAGCGGCAGGACTACGGACTCTGACTCCGTCAACCTTGGTTCGAATCCAAGTCCCCCAGCCAAACAAAAAACGGGGTGGTCCAAGTGGCAACCCCGTTTCTCATGGCTGACCGAAAACGTATCCATGGGCTCATCCAGTTCAGGTAAAGGGTGGATTTCACCTTGCAGGAAATAGCCAACGCCTTCGAGATCGCCCTGGACGGTGTCGCCCTGGACGGTGAAAAAATGTGGTTTCATAATCCCGCGGGTTGCTGAGCTGTCGGAAATTCATCGGCCTCCCCGGCGGCGCTGATCCGCACCAGCACCCGAATCGCTCAAGCTACCGCCGTGCATGCTCGCAGCGCCGCCTCGTCCAGTGCATGCCGATCTACCTTGAGATAAGCCACCCCCTCGGTGGCAACCACCACCGCCTCCACCACGCCCGGCACTGCACGCAACCGCAATGCCAGCAACCGGGCTTCCACCTCGTCGAGTTCGCCCACGTTCAACAAGTAGCTGCTCAAATAACGTGGATTCTCCATGGTCCAGGCCACCAACAGCCAGACCAGCGCCGCCAGGGTCGTGAAGGCAAACACCCCTGGAATGTCGTATAACCCCCGCAGCCAGCCGCCCAGCGCGCCGCCGGCGAAAGCGCCCAAGAACTGGCTGCTGGAGTAAACGCCCATGGCGGTGCCCTTGGCGTCGGGTGGAGCCATCTTGGCGATCAGCGAGGGCAGGGTGGCTTCCAGCAGATTGAAGGCGGTGAAGAAGATCAGGAGCAGCGCGCCGATTCCCAGCGCGGTGTCGTGCAGAGCCAGCAACCCGAATTCGGTCAGCGCCAGTGTCAGAATCGCGCCCAGGAACACTGATTTCAATTGCTGATATTTCTCGGCGACGATCACGAACGGAACCATCGCCACCATCGAGATCATCAGCGCCGGCAGGTAGACTTCCCAATGTTTCTCGCTCGGCAGGCCAGCGTCACGCAGCGCCAGCGGCACAGCGACGAAGGTGGCGGTCAGTAGCAGGTGCAGGGTGAAGATGCCGACGTTCAGCCGCAGCAGCTGCTCGTCGAATAACACTCGCCCGAACTGCGAAGCGACGGGTTCAGCGTCACTGTGAATCCGGCTCTCCATGGGGTCGGGTACCTGGAACCGCACCACGGCGATGCTGAGTAGCGCCAGCAGACCAGTCAGCCAGAAGATGCCCGCTACTCCAACCCAACCGTTCAGCACCGGCCCCAGAATCATCGAGACCGCGAACGAGATGCCAATGGTGACACCGATCACCGCCATGACCTTGAGCCGATGATCCTCACGGGTCAGATCCGCTGCCAGCGCCATCACCGCCGCCGACACCGCGCCGCCACCCTGCAGAGCGCGACCGAGAATGACGCCCCAGATCGAATCGGCCAAGGCCGCGACCACGCTGCCCAAGGCGAAAATCAACAGACCGAGATAGATCATTCGCTTCCGGCCGTAGCGGTCGGACAGAAAGCCAAATGGAATTTGCAGGATGGCCTGGCTGAAGCCGTAGATACCGATGGCCAGTCCCGCCAGCGCCGGCGTGTTGCCGCGCAGCTGTTCGGCGTACAACGCGAACACCGGCAGGATCATGAACAGGCCCAGCATCCGCAGCGAAAATACCCCCGCCAGCCAGAACGACGCCCGGCGTTCTTCGGCCGTCATCCCCTCACGCGCTAAATCGGCCGCCTTCATCCCCGTCAAACCTCTATCCGCCTTCGAATCCAGGCCGCCAATAGTACTACCCTCGACCTTCACCCGCATGGATCACTGTTATACGTGGTCTATTTGAGAATTATTATCATTTTTACTATGCTTCATTGAGCACGTGACGAGGCCAACCTTGGTGATCGGTATTTAGGATGGCGATCCTTGCCACGCCATGACCCATTTTCCTGCGATCAGGAGGCAGCATGAGCACAACCCAAGCGTTTGACAGCAATGTCGCCATCGGCGCGTTGAACCGGATTCTCGAACTGGAACTGGCCGGGGTGGTGCGCTACACCCACTACGCGCTGATGGTGTATGGCTACAACCGCATCCCCATCGTCAGTTGGCTCAATGCCCAAGCCGACGAAAGCCTGCTGCACGCCCGCCAGGCCGGCGAATTGATCACCAGCCTGGGCGGTCATCCCTCGCTCGGCATCGGTCCGCTGCTGGAAACCCACCAGCACGACATCGGCGACATTCTGCGCGAGTCCCTGGCCCACGAGAACGAGGCGCTCAAGGCGTATTACGACCTGCTGGATTGCGCGCGCGACAAGGACGTGCGTCTGGAAGAGTACGCCCGCACCCTGATCGCGGAGGAACAAACCCATCTGGATGACGTGAACAAGATGCTGCGCGCGCCGAGCCAGACCCGCGCTTGAGCCGCTGGGGAGGGTTATCCCACTTCTCGATAGACCCTGTTATTTCAACACCCAGCCAGGATGGCGATTCCCGCCGTGGTGGACGCCGCAGGAAGGTTAATCACAGAGGAACGGCGTGGGCGGAATGATCCGCCCGCGGGATTACAAGGTCCATCGCCAGTTCAGCGCATTTCCAGCTCGTCCAGATGCAGATCAAAGTTCTGGATCATTTCCGCCAGGCTAAGAATTTCATCCGGCGTGGGTGCGTTTGCCTCCTTCGCGCCGGAGCCAGTAAGCACCAACCGGGCTAACTGCTTGAGTTCACGCAGACCGTCGTCCTCTTCAATCGCCTCCATGACCTCGCCACATTCTACCAACTGATCGAAGAATTCGTGACCTTCCTGCTGAGCCCGCGCCAATGCGCCAATCCCCGCCAGCCAGATTTGGCTGGCCAGACCCAGCGTATCTTCCACTCTGCGTGTTTCGTGCAGGCATTGCTGTAATTGTTGGTACACCATCGCTCGCTACTCCTGCAAAAAATCCCAAGAACGGTCACCTATGACAACCAGTTCCGGGCATTCCAAACCCTTATGTTGATTCTCCACGGCGGACCTCAAAAAAGCTTTTTTAAACCGCTACCTACTATTCAGGTCGTGACGGTTCAACCAGTGGGGCAACAGCCCAGGTCCACCTTTGCTTCCTACGCTAACGCTTTGGATTAGAATAAACACACTAATTGAAGTGGAAGGGTGAAATTCAGTGAGTTGGCTGCGCTAACTACCGCATTGCACAATAAAAATACCGCATTGCAAAATCAGAAAACTTCCCGAAAACCACGCCTTTGAGGCGGTTTAATCGTGGGTTTAACGCAGAATTTGGCGGGTTAGTGCCTCGATCGGCCCGGAACCGCGAAACCCAGCGTGAACAGCGCCGTGGCCGCCACCACCACCGATGGGCCGGCCGGCGTATCCCAGCGCAACGAGGCCCACAACCCCAGTCCGACTGCCGTACTGCCAAACAGACTGGCCAGCGCCGCCATACCTTCCGGCGAATGGGCGAAGCGCCGCGCCGCCGCCGCCGGGATGATCAGTAGCGAGGTAATGAGCAGGATACCGACCACTTTCATCGCGGTGGCGATGACGATAGCGATCAGCAGCATGAACGCCAGCCGGATTGGAAACACCGCAACGCCTTCCACTTGCGCCAGTTCCTCATGCACGGTAATCGCCAGTAGCGGCCGCCACAGCAACGCCAGCACGCTCAGCGCCAGGAGGCCGCCACCCCAGATCCGGTACAAATCGGTGATGCTGATCGCCAAGATGTCGCCGAATAGATAGCCGACCAGATCCACCCGCACCGTTTCCAGGAAGGCCAGCGCCACCAGTCCCAATGACAGGGTGGCATGGGCCAAAATGCCCAGCAGCGTATCGGTGGCCAGCCCGCGCTGCCGTTGCAGTAACACCAGCGCCAGCGCCACCAGCAGGCAGGTAAGAATCACGCCCAGTTGGGGATCCATACGCAATATCACGCCAAACACAACACCCAATAACCCGGAGTGCGCCAGAGTATCCCCGAAATAGGCCATGCGCCGCCAGACAATGAAGACGCCCAGCGGCCCGGCCGCCAGCGCCACCCCCAGCCCCCCGAGCAAGGCGTGCAGCAGAAAATCATCCATGCGCGTCATCCTCCGCCGATTCCACCACCGCGCCATGCAGGTCGTGGTGGTGGTTATGGTGATGGTGGTAAACCGCCAGGCGGCGAACGCCGTCGAGACCGAACAGTTCTCGATAGGCAGGGTCGCGGGCGACCTGCTCGGGATGGCCAGAGCAGCAGACGTGACGGTTCAAGCAGACCACGTGGTCGGTGGCGGCCATCACCAGGTGCAACTCGTGCGACACTATTAGAATGCCGCAGCCCCGCCGCTGGCGGAGGTTACCGATCAGGTCGTACAGCTCGTATTGGCCGTTCACGTCCACGCCCTGAATCGGTTCATCGAGCACCAGCAGTTCGGGTTCGCGCAACAGCGCTCGCGCCAGCAGAATTCGTTGCAGCTCACCGCCGGAAATCACCTGCACCGGTGCATCGAGGACATGAGCGGCGCCTACTTCCGCCAGCGCTTCCCGTACCCGTTCGCGCGATGCTGGCGTCCCGAGGGTGACAAAGCGCCGCACGCTCAGCGGCAGGGTATCGTCCACCGCCAGCCGTTGCGGCATGTAACCAACTCGCACGCCGGGTTTGCGCCAGACCCGGCCGCTGTCGGCCCGGATCAGGCCCAGAACTACCCGCGCCAGGGTGGATTTGCCAGCCCCATTCGGGCCGATCAGGGCGAGGATTTCGCCCGCCGTGACCTGTAGACTCACGTCCCGCAGGATCGGATTACCCCGGATGGCGAGGTTGACCTTCTCGACCGTCAGGAGCGGTTCAGCCGTCATGGTTCGCCACTCCCTTCCCCGCTGGTCGTCCGGGCGGCGATCCCTGCCCGCGACAATTCCTCGATTATCTTGCTCAATTCGTTGACCTGGCGGCACTATAACAGCCGTTGCTTATATCATAATCGGGGGAGGGTTCATGCCGGGTCAGCCACGAAGTTCTCATCGGGGGTGGGGTCTGCTGGGATGGGCGCTGCTGTTCGCCCCGCTGCTTGCGTTCGCCACCCAGCCCGTGGTGGTAGCCAGCATCAAGCCGGTACATGCGCTGGTGGCTGGCGTCATGCAAGGCGTGAGCGAACCCCTGTTGCTGGTTCCCGGAGGCGCTTCACCGCACGACTACAGCCTCAAACCTTCGGACGCGCGCGCGCTCGGCGCGGCCCAAGTCGTGTTCTGGATCGGACCCGATTTGGAGAGTTTCCTGGTCAAGCCGCTGGCTAACGCTCAAACAGCCCGTTCCGTGGCCTTGATAAACGCGCCCGGCGTCACGGTCCTGCCGCTGCGAGCCGGCGGCGCCTGGGAAGCGCATGACGATGACCACGCCCCTGTCGCCAGTCGCGACGCCCATATCTGGCTGGACCCGGTCAACGCCGCTGCCATGGTTCGCCAAATGGTGGCCGTGCTCGGCGAGACGGACCCCGCCCATCAGGCGGATTACGCGCGCAACGGCGCGGCGCTGATCGAGCAGCTAAATCAACTGAACCAGCAACTGGCTTCTGCTTTAGCAGCCGTCAAGGAGCAGCCCTACCTGGTGTTTCACGACGCCTATCAGTATTTCGAACGGCGCTATGGGCTAAACGCGGTCGGCTCGATGGTGATCGACCCGGAACGGCGGCCCGGGGCGAAACGGGTGACGGAAATCCAGGCACGCATCCGCGAGCGCAAGGTCCGGTGCGTGTTCAGCGAGCCGCAGTTTCAACCCGCGCTGGTGGAAACGGTGATCGCTGGCAGCAACGCTCGCCGGGGGGTTCTCGATCCGCTAGGGGCGGAGCTGCAGGCTGGTCCCGACGCCTATTTTGAACTGCTGCAAGACTTGGCCGAGGCGTTGCGCGGCTGTCTGAGCGGCGGTTGACTTGCTAGCGCACGACTCTGATCACTGGCAAGCCAGTTTCTAAAATCAACAAGTTCGTCTTTTCGCAGCCCCTCAATCCTGGCTGTTGAGCGTCGCCGCCAGCAACCGGGCGGTGATGTCCACCACTGGAATTACCCGGTCGTAAGCCATCCGGGTCGGGCCGATGACACCCAGAACTCCCAGCACTCGCCCTTCTACTGAATAGGGTGCGGTCACCACGCTGCAATCCTCCAGCGCCTCAAAGCCGGATTCCTCGCCGATGAAAATTTGCACGCCCTGGGCGTGCAGGCACTGGTCGAGCAGGTGCAGCAAATCACGCTTTTGATTGAAGGTCTCGAACAGTTGCCGCAGCTTATCGAGATCGGACAGATCGGCGTATTGCATCAACTGGGTCTGGCCGGCAACGACATAATCCTCGCCACCCGGTTCGGCCTCGAAGGTTTGTTCGGTCATCTCGACCACGGTTTGCATCAGCCGGTCCAAACTGTTGCGGGTTTCGCGCAAATCCCGCAATAACGATGCCCTGAGCTGGTGGATATCCTGGCCGGTGAACTGCTGGTTCAGATAATTCGCTGCCTGCTGTAATTCCGCGGGACTGTAGGGGCGTCGGGTCTGGATGACGCGATTTTGCACCTCCTGGCTGTTCAACACCAGGATCACCAGTACCCGGTTCTCGGCCAGGGGCAGAAACTCGACCTGACGCAAGGTCGCCACTTTGTGGCGCGGCAGCATGACCACGCCGGCTAGATGGGTCACGCCGGACAGCAGATCGGAGACCGATCGCGCCAGTTCGGCGCCATCCCGTACCGGTTGGTCGATGCGCCGGCGCAGGGTTTCGATCTCGTCCCATTCCAGGGGCTTGAGATGCAGCAGCGCATCGATAAAAAACCGGTAGCCGCGAGCCGTCGGCACCCGCCCGGCGGAGGTATGCGGGGCACGCAGATAGCCCAGTTCCTCGAGATCCGCCATGACGTTGCGGACAGTAGCCGGACTGAGATC
>JBDHRD010000155.1:0-7675 GCA_039807425.1 Candidatus Contendibacter sp.
CGGCGCTGATCGTCGGCCCCTGCGTGGCCCCCCCATTGATCGGCGCCCTGACCTTCATCGCGGTCACTGGCGATGTCGTCCTGGGTGCGGCGGCACTGTTTGCGCTGAGCCTGGGCATGGGTGCGCCGCTGCTGATCATCGGCGCTTCCACCGGCCATTGGCTACCGCGCGCCGGCCACTGGATGGAGCGGATCAAAAGCGTATTTGGCGTGTTGCTCCTGGTGGTGGCGCTGGGTCTGCTGGAGCGCATCCTGCCGGCGGCGGTGAGTATGGTGCTATGGGCCGCCCTGCTGATCGTCGTTGCAACCTATATGGGTGTCCTGCAACCGGTGGCGCATGGCGCGCCGGCCTGGCGCACGCTGGTCAAGGGCCTCGGCCTGGTGCTGCTGATCTACGGCATCCTGCTGCTGGTAGGCGTGGCGGCGGGCGGGCGCGACCCCCTGCAACCGCTGCGCGGCGTCGGGCTGATCGCCAATGCCACCAGCGCCGCGCCACCATTGTCGTTCCACCAGGTCAAGACCGGGGCCGACGTGGATCTGGCCCTGCGCACCGCTGGTGGCCGTCCCGTCATGCTGGATTTCTACGCCGACTGGTGCGTGAGCTGCAAGCAGATGGAGCGCGAAACCTTCACCGATCCCAAGGTGCGGGCGGCGCTGGCCGGGATCGTGACCTTGCGAGCCGACGTCACCGCTAATGATGACGCTGATCAGGCCCTGCTGAAACGCTTTGGCATCGTCGGCCCGCCGGCCCTCCTGTTCTTCGGTCCGGATGGCCAAGAGCGCCGCGAACACCGGATTGTGGGATTTCTGGGCGCCGAGCGGTTCAACGCGCAGTTGCGGTCGTTCCAGCAAGCCGCGACCGAAAAGTCCACGCGCCGGTTATAGCACCGATTCACCGTGGTGATTTTTCAGCTTCCCGGGCGAATTTGTACGGTGATGGCGTAGCGTTCGGTCGTCGAGGCGTCGCCTCCCCAGAACTGCCAGTACTTGAACTTGAGCGCCACCTCGCCGGGCTGACGGGCTGTGAAAGTAAAGGAACGCAGGCCGCGCGCGCCCACGAATCCCTCGGTCGGCGCGGCGTAGTCGGTGCCGTCCAGCGCCAGCAACCCGCGATCATTTTCTTCGACGGCCCAGGTATAGCCGGTTGATGGATTCTCCGGCAACCGCACCACGAGACGTTCGCCCACCTGGATTTCAGCAGTCCGGTTGTGATCGGCGCGGGTGAGGATCAACGTTCCATTTTCCCGGACGCCGGCGGGAGCGGGTGGCGGTGGCTCGCCCTTGGCGGCGCAACCTGCCGCGAGCAGGGCGGCCAGCGCCAGCGGAGTTAGGCGGACGAGGGATAAGGGCGGGGTGCGAAGGGTAGGCATGGAAGTTTACCAGGTGAGGGGCCGATGAACGCCGGCGGGCCAATGGCGCGAACTGGCCTTGCACCATAGCAGTTTCCGGCGATTTTGAAATGTCGCTGCCGCTTATTCCCCCGGAAAGCGGGCCACAGCGGCCAGATACAGGGCGACGGCGACGATGACCACCATGGTGAACCCCCAGTGAATCGCCAGGACCGTGGCCAGCACTGCTGCGACCACCGAGGCGAAGCCGTTCACCGCCCACGCCCACGGGGTCAGGGTTGGCGCCCGGGCCGCGATGCCGGCCAGGCCCAGCGGAAACGGCATCCCCATGGCGAAGGCCAGTGGGGCGATCAGCAGCGCCGCCAGCCCGATCTTGACGCCATTCGCTAACCCCATCAGATGTTGGAATACTGGTGGCAGCGCCAGCACGTACAGCAGCGCCAGTCCGGCGATCAGTCCGATCGCCAGCTTGACGGCCCGGCGCGATTGTCCCGCGGTCTGGAACCGCTGGGCCATGCCGCTGCCCAGGCCAGCGAACAGCAAAAATGCGGTCAGCACCACCGCCACCGCGTACACCGGATGGCTGAGGAACAGGATGAATTTCTGGATGAAGGCAATTTCCAGAAACATGAAGGCCAGGCCCAGCGCCGTGAAATAGAGCGCCACACCGCCCGCGCCCCGAGCGGCTCCCGGTTCCCGCCGCAGGAACAGCCACAGGGGCAGGATCGTCAGGACAAAGCCGAAAGCCATCGCCTGCGCCAAGGTAGCAATGACTACCGGATAGCCCCACTCCAGCAGCGACAGACCGCCACGGTTTTTCAGGGCGAGGATTTCCGGCAACGTGTCCCAGCGGAAGAAGTGGAAGAAATAGGGGCGGTCGTCGGTGGCGGGCGCAATGGCGAATTTGTAGCGGTCCACGAACTCCGCCCCCCGGTCGGACAGCAGCGCCGCCGCGCCCTCGTAAAAATAGGGCCGGTCCAGGACATTGTAGCGGTTGGCCGCGTCGGGCGTGATGCCGGGATACCAGACCGGATCGAAACCGCGGGCCGCGCAGAACGCCTGAAGCGCCGCGATTTCGGTGGAAGAGAAGGGGTCGTTTTTCACCAGCAGGGTCGCGGTCTTCCAACCCCGGATCATGGCCAGCCGCGCACCGGGATCGGCCACGCCCCGGGATTCGAGCGCCGCGACCGCCGTCGCGAACAGCTTGAGCGCATCTCGTGGCGGCAGGGTCACCCAGCGGGTGATCGCCAACAAACCACCGGGCCGCAGATGGTCCAGGTAGGCCCGGAGCGCTTCCACCGTGTAGAGATAACTTTCAGCTAGCCCGTGCAGGCCCGCTGCCGCCGCCGAGAATGCATCCAGTAGCGCGACCTGGATCAGATCGAAATGAGCGCTAGTAGCTTCGACGAAGCCGCGCGCCTCTCTGAGGTGCAGCCGCACGCCCGGCAGGCTGTAGGGTCGGCCAGAGAATGTGCCGAACCGCTCTTGCACCAGCGCCACGGCTTGCCGGTTCAGCTCCACCGCGTCCACGGTCCGCGCCCCCAGCGCCAGCGCCTGCAGGATGTCGGTTCCGCCGCCCGCGCCCAGGATTAGCACTTCGGGATGTTGCAGCAGATGATAGGGCAGGGCCGAGGTCAGAAAATCCAGATAGCCCAGCGGTTCCCAGCGGCCGTCGAAGCCGTTGATGGCGGTCAGGCCGTCGCCGTCGGTGAACAGCGCCAGTTGCGGCGGTGGCTCGGCGCTGGCCATCAGGCTCAGTCCCGGCGCGTGGCGAAAGGGGACGGTCGGACTTTCGACCACCGTCACCACGCCCAGCGGGCTGGAGGTCTCGGCCACCACTCGCGCACCGGCGACTTGCAGGGTCTGGGCCAGTTCCTTGTAGGGCGAGGAGTGCAATGCGGTCCAGGAGATCGGCAGCGCGAAGATCACCAGCGCCGCCAGCGCGAAGCCGGTAACGAGCCGACGCTGGCCGCCGCGCCAGACCGCCAGCGCTCCGGCAGCCAGACCCACGGCCGCAACCCAGCGCAGGGCGGTTTCCGGGCGCAGCGCCAGCAGCAGTGCGATGCTGCCCAGACCACCGGTCGCCGCGCCGGTAATGTCAGCCGCATACAGGCGGGGGATGTGGGCGGGAAAGCGGGTGAAGCTCAGGCAGATGGCGGTGGCGGCGCAGAAAAAAGGGATGATCAACAGGGCGTAGATCAGCGCCAGCCGCGCCAGTTGCCGGGAATCCCAGAGGATTTCCAGGGCGTTGAAGCCGACGCTCTGGGCCGCGAGAAAGGCCAGCAGCGCGGTGGCGCCAAACAGGCCGGCGGCGGTAGCGAATGCGCCGGTGAACCGCGCCCGCAGCGGACGCTGGGCCAGGGCCACGAATGCACCCGCCGCCCCGTAGCCCAGCAACGCCACGCTGATCATCATGTAGGCGAAGTGATGCCACTGGATGATCGAGAACAGCCGCATCAGCAGGATTTCGTAACCCAGAGCGGCGGCCGACAGCAGCGCGATGGCCAGGTAGGGCGGTTGGGCCGGGGGTGGGCCGGCGAGCTGCGAATCCATGCGGTAGTCCCAAGCGGGCCGATGGTCAGGGTGAAACGAAACGCGCGAGGCCGGCGCTGGCCGGCCTTTGTGAATTACGCCGCCGCGCGCTGGCCCGGGCGGTGGATGGCGCGCAAGTGGGGCGGCAACAGTTCGACGGGATAGGTTCCGGCCCGCAGTTTGCCCAGATGCCACCACCATTGCGCGAGCGGACGTGTCGGGTCATCGCGCAATAACTCAGCCGGCAAGGCGGATCCCGCCTCATCGGTGAGAGCTTCCAATAGAAACTCATCGGCATACCGAAGAGCCACAAGTTGCTGTTCATTCCAACGCTGCTGGGCGAGGCGCTGGCGCTGGCGCTGGCGCTGCTCGCGCAGGCCAGGCGCAACTCCTTCAGGCAACCCTTGAATGACCGAGGCTTTATAGCAGGTTAAAGCAGAAGGTCGCTCAGTAGACACCATGCACCTCCCAAATCAAGACCATCGTGATCGTGTACGCTGATGCGCTGCCCACTTCTTTCGACCACCGCCACCAAATGATGTCGGTCAGAATATACTACGTAGCGACTATTCAGGTCAGGATCCGGCAATATCAATCTAGTACCTTGATCAGACAAGACTTTTTCAAACCACCGATCCAAGTCATCAGGAGCGTTGACGGCCTCTTGCTCCAAAAAGCGCCGCTTGACGTAGTGAATCAGTCGTCTATCCAGGGGCTGTTTGTTTTTGATCGCATCCAGTACCTGCCGCGCTTCAGGAATGGATCCATACGGCAATAGGCCCGATTCCAAGCTTGCGGGTCAATTTCCCGGCTTGAAATTTCTTCATTCCCCAATCGGGAGTGGTCAGCGCCTTGGCCAGCGCTTCGGCAGCCTGGGTCGTGGCTGGATCGCCAGCACGTAACACATCGGGGTGAACGCGCGGCATGGACGGCCCATCACCGCATCTGATTCAATGTCCGCTGCCGGTCAGGGGCACGAAACGCACCGGGAGAATCTGCCAGGTCGTGACCGCGCCATCCGCCTTTTTTTCCACCAGCAGGAGATACTGAGCCAGGAAATGCGCGCCGACAGGAATGACCATGCGGCCACCCGGCTTGAGCTGGCGGATCAGGGGCGGCGGGACGTGGCTGGCGGCGGCGGTCACCACAATCGCGTCGAAGGGCGCGGCTTCTTCCCAACCATAATAGCCATCGCCGGCCCGGGTCTCGACGTTGGCATAACCCAGCGCCTTCAACTGCTCGGCGGCTTGTCGGGCCAGCGGTTCGATGATCTCGATGCTGTAAACGCGCCCGACCAATTCGGCCAGCACTGCTGCCTGATAGCCGGAACCGGTCCCGATTTCCAGTACCGTCTGGCCTGACCGGGGCTGAATCAGGTCCGTCATCAGAGCGACGATGTAGGGCTGGGAAATGGTTTGACCGTGGCCGATGGGCAACGGCCGGTTGTCGTAGGCATAGGGGGCCTGATCCTCGGGCACGAACCGATGGCGCGGCACCCGGCCCATGGCCGCCATCACCGGCGCGGCGAACTCCGAGCGGCCGGTTTCGACGGCGGTTTCCCGAGCGAGCGCAATGACCTCGGCGATTAAACGCTGACGCGGGCGGTCGAAATCGTCAGCGGCCAACGGACCAACCGCCCCCAGCCAGAACAGCAGGACAAGCACGAGCGGACGGGACATGATCGCGGTCTCCTGGTAGGTTGACAATGTTGCAAAGATGATAGCGCGCCGCTGCCCTTGGCGCGGGGGGAATGGAAGCGACATGAATGGATCAAACAGCGGCTCATCGCTGATTTGATTGAACCAGGCTCCACAGTGGGCAAAGATCACCTTTATCACCAACACCCGGTGCCGTCAGGCCGATGATCACCTCCTGCCCCGCCATGAATACCTTTCTGAATCAGATCGCGCTCGCCACTCCTCTGTTTGTGCTTGTCTTCCTCGGCTATGCGCTCATGCGCTTTTTCCGCTGGCCGAAAGCGATGGCGGACCACATGACCCACTTCGTGTTCTCGGTAGCCCTGCCGGCGATGCTGTTCCGCCTGATGAGCGATTTTTCCAAGCTGCCGCCAGTGGACGCGCGGCTACTGATGGCCTTCTTCGGCGGTTGCCTGATCGTGTTTGTGATCGGCCGGGTGATCGCCTGGCGGGTCTTCCAACTCGACGGCGTGGGTCAGTCGGTTTTCGCCCTGGGTGGGGTGTTTTCCAACAACGTGATGCTGGGCCTGCCGCTGGCCAAAGTGGCGCTCGGCGAGGCGGCGGTGCCGCCGGTTGCGCTGGTACTGGTGTTCAATTCGTTGATTCTGTGGACTCTGGTCACCGTCTCGGTCGAATGGGCGCGGCATGGTAGTTTTTCCATGCATGGTTTCGCCAAGGCGGTGCGCGCCGTGCTGGTCAATCCCATCGTCGCCGGAATTTTGTCGGGAACGCTGTTTGGTGTCACTGGCCTGCCCCTGCCAGCCCTCATCGAGCAACCCATCGCGATGCTGAGTCCGGCGGCCACGCCGCTGGCCCTGATCGCTCTGGGCATGGGGTTGACCGAATACCGGCTGCGCGATGATTGGCGGATCAGCCTGGGGATCAGCGCGGTCAAGCTGCTGCTCCAACCGCTGGTCGTCTGGCTGCTAGCCCTCCTGCTCGGTCTGGGGGCGCTGGAAACCCAGGTAGTGGTCCTGCTGGCTTCGCTGGCGGTGGGCGCCAACGTGTATCTGATGTCGCGCCAGTTCGAGGTACTGGAAGGGCCGGTGGCCGGCAGCCTGATTCTGTCGACCGCCTTGGCGGCGCTGACCACGCCGCTGGTGCTGACGGTGATGATGCTGATGGGGTAGTCAACGCCATGCTGGAAATAGAGCAATCATTGCACTAGATTTAGAATAATGCCAACCCTGCAACGATTCGATAACTGTCGGGTGTTGATGTATAACGACGACCATCCTCCGCCCCATGTCCACGTCAAGCTGCGAGACGGGCGCGATAGCACGGTCGATCTCGACAGCCTCCAACTCAACGGACGTGTCGCCGAGCGGGAAATTCGGGAAGCTCTCGCCTGGATCGCGTCCAACCGGTTGCTGTTGTTGAACGAATGGCGGAGGTACAAGCTGTGAATGAATATTTTTTCCCAACTCTTCTGAAGGTTGAGGCGCTTAAACCCTACCGCCTGCGCACCACTTGGAGCACCGACGAAGTGCTAGAGGTGGATGTGGAGTCGCGGCTGCGCCGGTATCCTGCCCTTGCCCCCCTCCTTAACCCCGAGGTGTTTGCTCGGGCGCATGTTGGCGAGTGGGGCAACAGCATTGAATGGATCGATGAGGAGTTCGGCGCGGACAATGTCTACGCTTGGGCCAGGGAGCAAACTGGTGAGGTCAGCCACGAAATGTTCGATGGCTGGATGAGGCGCAATGGACTGTCGCTGACCGGAGCCGCCGACGCGCTGGGCATCAGTCGCCGGATGGTGAGCTACTACCGCACCGCGCACAAACCCATCCCCCGAGCCATCTGGCTGGCCTGTCTGGGCTGGGAGGCCACGCGCCCGAAGGATGGCGCGCTGCCGCGCGCCTTGCCAACCGCCCGCGAATACGCGGCGCTGCACCCCTGATGGTTGCGGAAGTAGCGGACTGGCCGGCGCCCCAGCCTCGCGGTTGCGGCAGGTCCGGACCCGTTTCCGGGAATCGCCATCGGTGAAATTGACCTGATCGTCCGGCCCAGGACCGGGCGTCGGCGCCCGCGGCGGTTTGCCGCCCAGCTTCCGACCGCGCGCCTGCTCCTGGGCCGCCCGTTCGGCCAGCTTCGCGGTATG
>JBDHRD010000156.1:0-7602 GCA_039807425.1 Candidatus Contendibacter sp.
AGAGGGATTCGAACCCACGACCCCCTGCTCCCAAAGCAGGTGCGCTACCAGACTGCGCTATACCCCGTTTGCGAATGAACCACTGCTGGCATTCCACGATTCCATGCGGAATCGAGGATTTTATTTTTGCACCCCATCACCGTCAAGTCTATTTTTCAATCCCGCCGCCAGGTTGTGCCCTTGGGCGTATCTTCCAGCACGATCCCCGCCTCCCCCAGCAAGCCGCGAATCCGATCCGCTTCGGCCCACTGTTTCGCCTTGCGGGCGGCGGCGCGCTCGGCGATCAGTGCTTCGATTTGCTCGGCGGTCAACGCCGCCGCGCCCTCTCCGCCCTCTTCACCGCCCCGCAGGAAGGTTTCCGGATCGGTTTGCAACAATCCCAGCCATCCACCCAACGCCCGCAGGCTGATGCCCAGCCGCGCCGCCGCCGCTTCATCCTCGGTTCGGAGGCGATTGACCTCGCGCGCCAGATCGAACAGCACCGCCAAGGCTTCGGGGGTATTGAAATCATCATCCATCGCCTGCGCGAAACGCTCCCACCAGCTTGCCTCGATCGGCGTTTCCACCATCGGCAAACCGCGCAGCGCCGTGTACAGCCGGGTCAGTGATGATTTGGCATGCTCCAGGTTTTCATCCGAATAATTGAGCGGCCCCCGGTAGTGGCTGGTCAGGATAAACAGCCGCACCACTTCCGGTGCGTACCGTTGCAGCACCTCGCGCACGGTGAAGAAATTGCCTAGCGATTTGGACATCTTCTCTTCATTCACCTGGACGAAGCCGTTATGCATCCAGAAATTCACGCAGCGCTGGCCACTGGCCGCCTCCGACTGGGCAATCTCATTTTCGTGATGAGGAAACTTCAGGTCCATGCCGCCGCCGTGGATATCAAAATGCTCGCCCAGGCAGCAGGTGGACATCGCCGAGCATTCGATATGCCAGCCCGGCCGGCCCGCGCCCCACGGTGACGGCCAACTCGGCTCGCCGGGCTTGGCGGCCTTCCACAGCACGAAGTCCAGCGGATCGTCCTTGGCTTCCTCGACCTCGACCCGCGCTCCTGCGCGCAGATCATCCAGCTTCTTGTTGGCCAGTTGGCCGTAGTGGTCGAAGCGGCTGACATCGTAATAGACGTCGCCACTGGCGCCCACGTAGGCGTAACCCCGGCCCAGCAGGGTCTGGATCATGGCGATCATGTCCGCCATGGCCTCGGTGGCGCGCGGTTCGTGGGTCGGCGGCAAAATGTCCAGTGCGGCCAAATCTTCGTTCATGGCTTGAATGAAGCGCACGGTTAACTGTCGGAAATCCTCACCGTTCTCCTGAGCGCGGCGAATGATCTTGTCGTCGATATCGGTGATGTTGCGCACGTAGGTCACGTCATAACCCTGGGCACGCAGCCAGCGGAGCACCACATCGAACACCACCATGACCCGGGCGTGGCCAACGTGGCAGTAGTCATAGACGGTCATGCCGCACACATACATTCGTACCTTGCCCGGTTCGATGGGCCGGAATTCTTCTTTCTGGCGGGTCAGGCTGTTGAAAATCCGCGACATGGACTGATCTCTCAGGGCGACGGGCAACCCGTCATGGGAGTTGACAAGGCCACGCTAGCCGGCGCGAACGCCAGCTTGCAAGCGGCGGCGGACCTGGTCGGGAGCCATCAGGTCAATCACGCGGGCCAGCTCCGGGCCATGGGTTTCGCCAGTCAATACGGCCCGCAGCGGCATGAACAGGCTCTTGCCCTTTAACCCGGTGCATCGCTTCAATTCCTCGACCAGCGGCTGGTAAGCCGCACCGTGCTGGGCGTAGGCAGCCAAGGCATGGACAAAAAACGCCGACCCCGCCGCCGCGATCACGGCCCGACCCTCTTCACTTGGAGTCAGTTCCGTGCCGAACAACCGCTCCGCCCAAAACACGGCATCGACGGGAAAACGGATGTTAGGCCGAACCGCGGCGATGAACTCGTCCCGGCTGTCGGGCGACACGTGTTGATGGACCGTGGTTCCCATCCAGTCCCACAGGCGCTCCGGGTCCAGGCGCCGCACCGCCTCGCTTTGCCAGTGCAGCAATTGCGTCTCGTCGTAGCGGGCCGGGGCGCGGCCCAGATGTTCCGGCGCGAACCCGGCGGCCAGCTCGGCCGGCTCCAGCCACTCGTCCCGCGCGTAGACGTGGCCAAGCCGCGCCAGATAGTTCAGCAGCGCCTCCGGCAGATAGCCGGCGGCCCGCAACTCCCGCAGGCTGAGATCGCCCTCACGCTTGGACAATGGCCCACCGTCAGCGCCGACGATCAGCGCCAGATGGCCGTATTCCGGCGCTGGCAGTCCCAGCGCCTCCAGCAACAACAACTGGCGTGGAGTGTTGGCGAGATGATCTTCGCCGCGCAGCACGTGGGTAATGCCCATCAGCGCATCGTCCACGGCGTTGGCGAAAAAGAACTGCGGTGTGCCGTCGGCCCGACGAATGACGAAATCGCCGATGTCGTCGCTGGCGAAACGCTGCAGCCCGCGCACCCGGTCGGTGAACTCCACCGTTCGACCCACCGGTACCTGGAAGCGCAGGGTCGGTTGCAAGCCCCGCTCCAGTCGCGCGCGCCGGTCGGCCTCGCTTAGCCGGGCGCACGTACCGGCGTAGCGCGGCGGCCGTCCGGCCGCCAGTTGCGCCTTGCGGCTCAGCGCCAGTTCCGTCGGTGCGCAGAAACAGGGATAGGCCTGGCCCGCGTTTTCCAGCCGCCGATAATAGTCTGCGTAGATCGCCGTCCGCTCCGACTGAGTGTAGGGACCCTGCGCGCCGCCGATCTCCGGCCCTTCCTGCCACTCCAGACCCAGCCAGCGCAAATCCCCCAGCAGCGCCGTGACATATTCGGGACGGCTACGCTCCCGGTCGGTATCCTCGATCCGCAGCAAAAATTGGCCGCCCCACCGCCGGGCCAGCAGGGCGTTGAACAGCGCGGTGCGGACGTTGCCCAGGTGCAGATAGCCGGTGGGACTGGGGGCGAAGCGCGTTTTGACGTTTTGGGTGGTCATAGGCAGGGCATGGTAACGGAAAGCGTTTGCGCCCGCCAAATCTGGCGGCGCGCGTTGCCGCTGGTTATCATGTTTTCATCATCTCTAAAACCCGGTGATCATTCATGCGTAAAACACCCCTCTTACTCGCGGCCCTGCTCGGTTGGGCCAGCGGCAACGCCCTTGCTGGACCCCAGGTTCGGCTGGACACCAGTTTCGGCCCCATCACCCTGGAACTGGCCGACGATAAAGCGCCCAAGACCGTTGAAAACTTCCTCGCCTACGCGCGGGAAGGGTTCTACAACGGCACGATCTTTCACCGGGTCATTGACGGTTTCATGATCCAGGGCGGCGGTTTTACTGCTGACTTCCAGCAAAAGCCGACCCGTGCGCCGGTCAAGAACGAGGCTGACAACGGCCTGAAAAACCTGCGCGGCACCATCGCCATGGCCCGCACCAGCGATCCCCAGTCCGCCACGGCCCAATTTTTCATCAACGTCAAGGACAATCCCGCGCTGGACTACCGGTCCCCCGACCCTCAAGGCTGGGGCTATGTCGTGTTCGGCCAAGTCATCGGTGGGATGGAGGTTGTGGACAAAATTCGTCAGACCCCCACCGGCGCGGGTGGACCAAGCAATCGTTTTAACGACGTACCCAAAACACCGGTCATCATTCAATCGGTCACCGTCCTGCCCGCTACCCCCGCTGCTGCCGCGCCGGCCGCCGCCACCCTCGAACCGGCCAAGAAATCATCGCCATGATCAAACTACACACCAATCTCGGCATCATCACCATCGAACTCGACCACGCCCGCGCCCCGGCTACCGCCGCCAATTTTCTGCAATACGCCGGGGAAGGATTTTACGAAGACACCCTGTTTCATCGGGTCATCCCCAACTTCATGATCCAGGGCGGCGGCCTCGATCCGGACATGAACCAAAAGCCAGGCCACCCGCCCATTCCCAACGAAGCCGACAACGGTCTGAAAAACCGAACCGGCGCCGTGGCCATGGCACGCACCGCTGATCCTCATTCCGCCACCTCGCAATTTTTCATCAACCTGAAGAACAACGATTTTCTCGATCATCGTGGCCCAACCAGCCAGGGTTGGGGCTACTGCGTGTTCGGCCAGGTGGTGGAGGGCATGGACGTGGTCGAGGCCATCGCCAAGGTAGCGACGACTTCCCGGTGCGGTCATCAGGATGTACCGGTCGAAAACGTGACTATCGAGAAAACCGAAGTCATCGGCGAATAGCTTAATGACTACTCTGTTCATCTCCGATCTGCACCTGGAGCCGATCCGCCCCACTACCACTGCCCTGTTTCTCGATTTCCTCGAACAGCGGGCGAGCCAGGCCGAGGCGCTGTACATCCTGGGCGATCTGTTCGAGACGTGGATCGGCGATGACGACGACGCGGAACTAGGCGGAGCGGTTGCAAACGCCCTGCGCACGCTGACCAGCCAGGATGTTCCCACGTATTTCCTGCACGGCAATCGCGATTTTCTGCTGGGCGAACGCTTCGCCGCCGCCAGCGGCATCCAGTTGCTGCCTGAAAGCGTGGTGATCGAACTGGCGGGCGAGCGGGTACTGCTGCTACACGGCGATACGCTGTGTACCGACGATGTCGATTACCAGGCATTTCGCGCGCAGGTCCGCGATCCCGCCTGGCAGGCGCGCACCCTGGCCCTGCCGCTGGCGCACCGGCGGGCTCTGGCCGGCCAGATGCGGGAAACCAGCCGGCAGTTTGCCCGGGAAAAAGCCGCCGACATCATGGATGTCAATTCAGCCGCCGTTGACCGGGCGCTGCGCGCGCACGGCGTTCACTGGCTGATCCACGGCCATACCCACCGACCGGCCATTCACCACTGGATGCTGGATGGTCAGCCAGCGCGGCGGGCGGTGCTGAGCGACTGGCATGACCATCAGGGCAGCGTCCTGGTTAGCGACCCAGCGGGTTGGCGGCTGGAGCCTTTCCCTCCGCCGGGGGCGTGAGATCATGATCCTGCTCTGCCCTTCCCAGCGCGAATCGCTTTGGCGCGATCCACCGGCCACATTTGCCGCCTTGATGGATTTGTACGAACGCAACTATATCCATATCCGCCGGCTGCTCCCGATCATGCCGCCTGCCGGGATAGGGTACGTATCGCGGATACCTGGCGGCCTGGATTTGCATTTGCGGATTATCGAGCGCTGCCGCTATACCAGCGAACTGATCCTGACCTACCAGTTTGGCCAGGCTGACGGCGCGATCCTCGCCGAACCTAACCTGCGGATCCGGGTCTACCATGATGCCCGCCAGGCTGAAGCGGCAGCCGCTCATCTGCGTCACCATCCAGCCTTCGCGATCGATACCCTTGCCGGTCGTTGGGCCGAGGGCGCTTCGTTGCTGACTCGCTGGCGAATCAACCGTTTTCTTTACAAATGGCTCGGCTACTCCCTGCGTCAGGGCCATGGTTTTGCCGTCCTCGCCGGCCGTCAGGTCCAGAACCTCCATGGAGAACTCAGGAAAAATTCTGGGTTTAATCCCACTGATTAGTTGACTAAGCAAATTAGTTAATATAGTTTCCTTACGTAATAGTCAGGAATTGATTTCCCCAAAACTCCACCCGTGAGGGTAATACCATGAAATTGTCCACCAAGGGCCGCTATGCGGTTACCGCCATGATGCATCTAGCCATTCATGACCGCCATGGTCCTGTGACACTGGCCGAAATATCCCGATGCCAAGGTATCTCGCTATCCTATCTGGAACAATTATTCGCCAAGCTGCGTAAACGCAACCTGGTGGAAGGAGTGCGTGGACCCGGCGGCGGTTATCGCCTGTCGCGGTCACCGGACCAGGTTACCGTCGCTGACATCATCAGCGCCGTAGACGAACGGTTGGACGCCACCCGTTGCTGCGGTCAAGAAAACTGCCAGGATGGCCAGCGCTGTCTAACCCACCAGTTGTGGACTGATCTCAGCCACCAGATTTTTACCTTCCTGGAAGGTATCACGCTGGGGCAGTTCGTCGAACGCCCGGCGGTCTACAACTTGGCGAATTATCACAATAGCCGGCGACGCGACCGCTCTTCCGAACGTTTCATCGCACCTGCCCTGATGTAAACACTGAAGATATCCTTACACGCCGCGATGCGATGGCATTGCCGATCTATCTGGATTACGCGGCGACCACCCCCCTGGACCCGCGGGTTGTTGAAGTCCTGAGCCAACATCTGGGCCGGAACGGTATCTTCGGCAACCCCTCCTCCAGTACCCATGCGTTTGGCCGGGCGGCAGTTCGATCGGTCGAAACCGCCCGCGCGCACGTTGCTGCTCTACTCCACGCGGATCCACGCGAAATTATCTGGACTTCCGGCGCCACCGAGGCTAACAACCTCGCCCTGTTCGGCGCCATGCGCGCGCATGCACGCAAGGGCCGGCATCTGGTCACCAGCCAAACCGAACACAAGGCCGTGCTCGATGTCTGCCGGCGGCTGGAACGGGAAGGTAGCGCGATCACGTACCTCGACCCTGATCCGGACGGGCTGATTCCGCGGGAACAGATCGCGGCAGCGCTGCGGCCCGATACCGTGCTGGTCTCGCTGATGCACGTCAACAACGAAACCGGCGTAGTCCAGGACTTGACCGCCATCAGTGCTATCACCCGCTCGCATGGCGTCCTGCTGCACGTGGACGCCGCCCAGGGTGCCGGAAAACTGCCGCTCGACCTGCGAACGCTGCCGGTGGACTTGTTGAGCCTGAGCGCACACAAGCTGTATGGTCCCAAGGGCGTTGGCGCACTCTATATCCGCCAACAGCCGAATCGGGTGCGGCTGGAGCCATTGCTGTACGGCGGCGGTCAGGAACGGGGACTGAGGGCTGGTACCTTGCCCACGCATCAAATCGCGGCGATGGGCGAAGCGTTTCGCATCGCTGGCGAGGGCATGGCCACCGAGCAGATCCACATCCGCGAACTGCGCGACCGGCTGTGGCATGGGTTGGCGGGGTTGGGTGATGTCGAGCTGAACGGCCATCCCGAGCAGAACGTGGCCGGCATTCTCAACGTCAGTTTCGCCGGTATCGCTGCCGAAGCGTTATTGGCGGCTTTGCCGGAGATTGCTGTTGCCACTGGCTCGGCCTGTACTTCCGCTGACCAAGAGCCGTCGCACGTGCTGCGGGCGATGGGCCGCGACGATTTCCAGGCGCGCGGCGCAGTGCGCTTCAGTCTGGGCCGCTTCACCACGGTCGAAGAGATCGACTACACCATCGAAACGGTTAGCGCGGCGGTACGCAGATTACGGGAATGGTCGCCGCTGCGGGAGTTGCAACAGCGAGGACTGGACCAGCGTGCCGTCGACTGGGCAGCGATGCCGTAACACGGTTGCATTCAATCCATCCCGCTTCGAGAAGGAGGACCGATGAATTTTCGGGAACAGCAACTGATGGCGGAACTGATCCACGGTCGGCGCTGGGCGGCGTTGGCGACTCAGGGACCCGAAGGGCCGGAGGCCTCCTGGGTCGCCTACGTACCGGAGGCCGATTTCGGTGGCTTTCTGCTGCACCTCAGCACCCTGGCCGCCCACACCCGCAACCTGCTGGCCGATCCGCGCGCTGGACTG
>JBDHRD010000157.1:0-7504 GCA_039807425.1 Candidatus Contendibacter sp.
GCATCGGGAAACACCACCGTACCCATGTCTCGACCATCGGCGATCAAGCCAGGAGCACGGCGAAAATCCCGTTGCCGCTGCAACAGGGCGGTGCGTACCGCTGACAGCACCGCAATCCGGGACGCCGCATTGCCGCAGGTTTCGCTGCGCAGATCAGCGCCAACCTCCACGCCCTCCAGGAAAATACGCGGGGCGCCTCCCGTCCCGGCCATGAATTCCACCTCTAGTCCGGCGGCCACCGCAGCGACTTGAACTTCATCCTCCAGCGCCAGGTTCCGGCGCAGCGCCGCCAAGGCGGTCAACCGGTACAGCGCGCCGCTGTCGAGCAGATGAAACCCCAGCCGGTTGGCCAGCCACTGGCACAGCGTACCCTTGCCGACCCCGCTCGGGCCATCCACGGTAATGACAGGAACCCGCGCGCTCATGGTATTTCCTGCTCCTGGATGGCCATGCCGGCGTTCCGGACCAGGCCTACAAAGCCGGGGAACGAGGTGTTGACGTTAGCGCAATCGCGGATCGTGATCGGCCCAGTGGCGCATGACGCCGCCATGGCAAAGCTCATGGCGATACGATGATCGCCATGGCTGTCCACCGCCCCCGCGGACAGCGCGCCACCCTGGATAAAGACGCCATCCGGGGTCGGCCTGGCGGCGATGCCCAGGGCGTTCAGCCCATCGGCCATGACCTGAATCCGGTCGCTTTCCTTGACTCGCAGTTCCTCCGCGCCAGTCAGTACCGTGACGCCTTGGGCGCAGGCAGCGGCGACGAACAGTGCCGGAAATTCGTCAATCGCCAGCGGCACCAGGGCTTTGGGAATACGGATGCCGTGCAGTGGGGCATGGCGGGTCCGCAGGTCGGCGACCGGCTCACCGCCAGCCAGCCGGGGATTCAGGATTTCGATGTCGGCGCCCATCAGCCGCAGGATGTCAATAACGCCAGTTCGAGTCGGATTGAGGCCGACGTGTTCCAGCACCAGGTCGGAACCCGGCGCGATACTGGCTCCGACCAGCAAGAACGCCGCCGAGGAGAGGTCCGCTGGTACGTCGATTTCCGTCCCCGCCAACCGTCCGCCACCGGCCAGCATCACCGTGTGCTCGCCCTCGCGTCGCAGTGGATACCCGAAGCCTTCCAGCATTCGCTCGGTGTGGTCGCGGGTGGGAGCTGGTTCGGTGATGCGGGTGACGCCCTCGGCATAAAGGCCCGCCAGCAGCAGGCAGGATTTGACTTGGGCGCTGGCCACCGGCAGTGGATAATCAATGCCGGTCAGCCGCTGGCCGCCGTGAATTCGCAACGGCGCGGTCCCCTGTCCCGCGCTGTCAATGCGCGCGCCCATCTGGGTCAGCGGTTCCGTCACCCGCCGCATCGGCCGCCGGATTAATGAGGCGTCGCCGATCAGAACCGTGTCAAACGCCTGTCCAGCGAGAATGCCGCTCATCAGCCGCATCGAAGTGCCGGAATTGCCCATGTCCAGCGGGCCGGCCGGCGCGCGCAGACCGTGCAACCCGACGCCATGTACCGTGACCCGCCCCTGTTTCGGACCCTGGATCAGCACGCCCATGGCGCGAAAGGCCTTGAGAGTGGCCAGGCAGTCCTCACCTTCGAGAAAGCCGGTGATGGTGGTGGCCCCCTCGGCCAGCGCCCCGAACATGATGGCTCGGTGGGAAATGGATTTGTCGCCGGGCACCCGCAGGCGCCCCCGCAAAGCGCCGCTGGGTGCGGCGAGAAAGGTCAAGGTCGTCATGGCTTGGAATGCGGGTTGGGGGATTGGAACCCAGTGCAAGAACGCGGATCATGCGAAGATGCGGCAAAAAAAGACCGCTGGCCAAACAGTCAGTCTGACGGTGTGGCTGCTGGAAGGCCTGTCTGGATGCCGACGTCAAACGGGCCACGGTAGCGCAAGCAGCCTTCCATTGAATCCTGCGGATAGCTGGCCCCACCAAAGCATCTTACCAGACGCGCCCACTGGGCGTTTCCAGCCCCCAGTACCCTGCGCCGACCATCCACGCCATGTCCGGGGCGGCGTCGCTGCCACCGCAAGTCAGGCAACCTTTAAACGCGGGCCGTGGCGCCCCCTCGCCTGCGTACTGGCGCGGCAGGGGGCGCCACGGTAAGGGAAACGGCGCACCCGCCGGAGGCCAGGGCAGTCATTCGTCTCAATGACAGCCTATGCCAAGTCTTTTGGTGCGCCAGTCGGGTCTTATCCCTTGGAACTGAGTCGCAAGCCACCGCTGATGAAGTACACTTCGCCGGCGAGAGCTTCGTTGCGATAGAGGTCGGCGACCAGTTGCGCCACTTCCTCGGGCTCGATCAGACGGCCGATGGGAACATCCTTCAGAATAGTCTCCAGTGCCTTCTGATCCATGCCCTTTACCATCGGCGTTCCGACGTAGCCGGGGGCCACGGCGACGCAGCGAATCTGACCGGAGAGACCGCGACGGAGAAACTCCGCGGTGATCACCTTGGGCATCACCGACATGGCCGCCTTGGTGGAGGAATAGTTGATCTGGCCCGCCGTGCCCAGGGACCCGGTGGAGGACACCAGGCAAATGAGCCCCTTGCATTTGTTGTCAACCATGCGCGCAGCGCACTCGCGCACGGTCAGGAACACGCCGGTCAGGTTGATGTCGATGACCTTGGTGAAATCGCCCAGGGACATCTTCCGCGAGACCTTGCCGGTGGTCTTGTCCGGGGAAATCATCATGCCGTCCTTGATGATGCCGGCAAAGGGGGCCACCAGGTTGATTGCCCCAAATTTTTCGATGGCCGTGTCGGCCAGCTTGGCGCAGTCTTCTTCGCTGGTCACGTTGCAGACCACCGTCGCCACTTCGCCGCCCATGGCGGTGAGGGCAGCGGCGGCTTTTTCCAGGAGTTCCGCCGCCACGTCGCCGATGACTACCTTGCCGCCGTTCTTGACCCAGTGTTCCGCGATGGCGTATCCGATGCCACCAGCACCGCCAGTCACGACCGCAACCGAACCTTTGATGTCCAACATGGTTTTTTTACCTCCTCGTGATTTCTTGATGACACAGGGCGCGCCCTATCGAGGGACGGCGTCTGTTCTGATCGGTGCCAGGGTATTCACCGCCCGACGATCATCGCCGTACTCGCCGGAACTACTTTCTCGGTCAAGGTCCCGTCCGCGATGCCTGGACCAGCATCAGTATAGCGCAAAGACTCCCGGCGCGCCCTACTCGCGTCTGGCTAGACCAGACTGGGAATCAGATGTGTCTCAATGCGCCTCATCCCAATTGGCGCCTATGCCGACATCCACTTCCAGTGGCACGCGCAATTCCGCCGCCGCGACCATCGCCGCCCGGATGCGCTCTCCAGCCTCGGCGACGGCTTCCTGGGCCACCTCGAACACCAGTTCGTCGTGAACTTGCATCAACATCCGCGCCGGGAAACCGGATTCTTGCAGCCAGCGGTCTACCGTCCGCATCGCCCGCTTGATGATGTCGGCGGCGGTGCCCTGCATCGGCGCGTTGATGGCGGCGCGCTCCGCCGCTTGCCGAAGCTGGGCATTGCGGGCGCGGATGTCCGGCAGAACCAGTCGGCGACCGAACACCGTCTCCACGGCGCCCCGCTCGGCAGCGCGGTGACGGGTGTCCTCCATGTACGCCTTGACCCCCGGATAGCGGGCGAAATAGCGATCCACGTAATCTTTCGCCGCGCCGCGCTCGATGCCCAGTTGCTGGGCCAGCCCGAATGCCGACATGCCGTAGATCAAGCCAAAATTGATCGCCTTGGCGCTGCGCCGCTGCTCGGTGCTGACCTCCTCCAGCGCCACGCCGAACACTTCGGCGGCGGTGGCGCGATGCACGTCGGCGCCGGTGGCGAAAGCCCGCAACAAGCCCTCGTCGCCGGATAGATGCGCCATGATCCGCAGTTCGATTTGCGAATAATCCGCCGCCAACATCACCCATCCCGGTTCGGGCACGAAGGCCTGCCGAATCCGCCGCCCTTCCGGGGTGCGAATCGGAATGTTCTGCAAGTTGGGATCGGAAGACGACAGGCGGCCGGTGCTGGCCACGGCCTGATGGTAGGAGGTGTGAACCCGGCCGGTACGCGGATGAATCTGTTCCGGCAGGCGGTCGGTATAGGTCGATTTCAGCTTGCTCAGCGTGCGGTGTTCCAAAATAACCCGGGGCAGTGGATAGGTCAGCGCCAGTTCCTGCAGTACGTCCTCGGCGGTAGAGGATTGGCCGGTGGCGGTTTTCTTGCCCGCTGGCAGGCCCAGCCGCTCGAACAGGATTGCCTGCAACTGCTTGGGTGAACCCAGGTTGAAGCGCTCCCCGGCCAAATCGTAAGCCTGTTGCTCCAGTTCCCACAGCCGCTTGGCCAGTTCGCCGCTGTGTTGGCGCAGCGCCGCCGCGTCCACCCGCACCCCGGTTCGCTCCATCCGGGCCAGCACGGCGATCAGCGGAATTTCGAGTTCCTCATACAGTCGCCGCAACTCCGGTTCCCGCTCCAGGCGCGGCCACAGGCAGCGATGCAGGCGCAAGGTCACATCGGCGTCCTCGGCGGCATAGGGTCCGGCCCGCTCCAGCGCCACCTGATTGAACGTCAACTGTTTCGCGCCCTTGCCCGCTACGTCCTCGAAATGGATGGTGCGTAATTTCAGATGTCGCTCCGCCAGCGAATCCATGTCGTGCCGGGCGGTGGAATCCAGCACGTAGGATTCCAGCAGGGTGTCGTGCCGGATACCGCGCAGCGCGATGCCGTGATTGGCGAGAACGTGCAGGTCGTATTTAAGGTGCTGGCCCAGCTTGGGTCGCGCCGGGTCTTCCAGTAACGGGCGGAGTTGTTCCAGGACCCGCTCCCGGTTCAACTGGTCTGGCGCGCCGGGATAGTCATGCGCCAGGGGCACGTAGACCGCCTCGCACGGATTGACCGCGAACGATACTCCGACGATGCGGGCGTCCAGATAATTCAGGCTGGTGGTCTCGGTGTCGAAGGCGAACAGTTCCGCCGCCCACAACTGTTCCAGCCAGCTTTCGAGCGTCGCCTGGTCGAGCACCAGTTGATAATTTACTGGATCGCTTGGGATTTCCTCCAAGTTAAGAACAGGCTGGACCATCACCGGCGCCGAGGCCTGGGCGGGCATCTCCGGTCTATCGGACAATAAATCCTTCAGCCACGAGCGGAACTCGTAGCGTTCGTACAGCGCCCGCAGTGCGGCAGCGTCGGGTGGGGCAGGCCGCAAATCCTCGAAGGCGACCGGCAACGGCACATTACAATCCAGGGTTGCCAGTTGCCGGGACAACGGCAGTTGTTCCAGGCCCGCGCGCAACTTGTCGCCGATCTTGCCGGAAATAGCGGCGGCGTTGGCGATCAGCGCATCGAGCGAGCCGTACTGGCGCAGCCATTTGGCGGCGGTTACCGCGCCCACGCCGGGCACGCCAGGAATGTTGTCGGAACTGTCGCCAACCAGGGCCAGCCAGTCCACGATCCGGGCCGGCGGCACCCCGAATTTCTGTTCCACCCCGGCCAGGTCGGTCACCGTGTTCTTCATGGTGTCCAGCATCCGCACTTGCTCGTCCACCAGTTGCGCCAGGTCCTTGTCGCCGCTGACGATCAGCACCGGCAGGCCCCGCGCGGTGGCCTGTCGGGTCAACGTGCCGATCACATCGTCGGCTTCGACGCCAGGCACTTGCAGCAGCGGCAACCCCAGGGCGCGGACACAGGCGTGCAGCGGTTCGATCTGTTGCACCAGTTGCGGGTCCAACGGCGGTCGGTGCGCCTTGTAGTCGGCGAACAACGCGTGGCGGAAGGTCTTGCCGGGCGCGTCGAACACTACCGCCAGAACATCCGGCCGATAGTCGGCCAGCAGTTTGCGCAGCATGTTCAGCACGCCGTACAGCGCCCCGGTCGGCTCGCCGGACTTCGTGCTCAGCGCGGGCAGGGCGTTGAAGGCCCGGTGCAGCCAGGACGAACCATCCACCAGCAGCAGTGGCTTGGGCGTAGTCATCGGCAAAATCGCTCCGCAGTCACGATTGATTGATCATGCTGGCCAGACAGGCCGCGCCGAAGCCGTTGTCGATGTTCACCACACCGACCCCGCCGGCGCAGGACGTCAGCATCCCCAGCAGCGCCGACAGCCCGCCGAAATTCGCGCCGTAGCCGACGCTGGTCGGGACGGCGATCACCGGCCTGGCCACCAGCCCGGCCACCACGCTGGCCAGCGCGCCCTCCATGCCGGCGACGACGATCACGACCCGAGCGCTCCGGATCACGTCCAGCCGGGCCAGCAAGCGATGCAGACCCGCCACGCCCACATCGTTGATTCGTTCGATGCGGTTGCCAAACAGCAGCGCGGTTTCCGCCGCTTCCTCGGCCACTGGCAAATCCGACGTGCCGGCGGTCACGATGGCGATGGCGGTCTCGGTCAATGGCCGGGTGTGGCGCTGAATCACGATAGCGCGCCCCAGCGGGTTGTAGCGGGCCGCCGGCCAGAGTTCCGCCACGGCCGCGACCATCTCCTCGGTGGCGCGGGTGGCGAGAATATCACCATCGCCTTCCAGAAGAGCGGCAATGATGGTTTTAACCTGGGCTACGGTCTTGCCGGCGCAATAGATCACCTCGGGATAACCGCGCCGGAGTTCCCGGTGACTGTCGAGCACCGCCTCGCCCAAGTCGCGAAACGGCAAATCCCGCAAACGGTCCATGGCTCCCTTGACCGCCAGTTGACCGGAGCGGACTTGTTCCAGCAGCGCTCGCAAAGTCTCCTCGCGCACGTTGACTCACTCCGCTGGTGGAGGAAGATTGAAACTGCCCATCCGGTAACCCTGCAAATCCAGGGTCACGTAACGGAAGCCACAGCCGGTCAGCGCTGCCGTCACCTGTTTGGCGACGGCTTCATCCAGCAACCGGGGATGTTCGGCCCGATCCATCTCGATTCGGGCCAGATCGTCGTGACAGCGCACTCGCACCGCCCCGAACCCCAACGTCCGCAGTGCGCTTTCCGCCGTTTCCACCCGCCGTAACTGCTCGGAACGAACCTCGATCCCGTGTGGCAGCCGGGTGAGGAGACAGGCCGAAGCGGGTTTGTCCCACACCGGCAAATTCAGGGCACGGGCATACCGGCGAATCTCGGCCTTGCCCAAATCGGCTTCCAGCAGCGGGCTGCGAACGGCCAATTCGCGCAGGGCGCGCAGCCCCGGCCGGTAGTCGGCCAGATCGTCCCGGTTGCTGCCATCGGCCAGCCAGGCGAATCCTTCCGTGGCGGCAACGCTTTTCAGTTCGGCAAACAGGGCCTGTTTACAAAGATAACAACGGTCGGGCGGATTGTGGGCGATGGATTCCGGCATGGGCAATTCCAGCACCCGGTGGCGCGTGCCCAGTTGCGCGGTCAATGCCCTGGCATCGGCGATTTCGTGGGCAGCCATGTAGGGCGTCACTACAGTCAGCGCCAGCACCCGGTCGCCCAGCGCCAGCCGGGCCACCGCCAATAAAAAACTGCTGTCGAGACCGCCCGAACAGGCCACCGCGACGGACTCCAGTCCAC
>JBDHRD010000158.1:0-7495 GCA_039807425.1 Candidatus Contendibacter sp.
ACTGACGGCGTTGATCATGGCCGAGAGAATCGCCATCGGCGGGGCGTTGGGCGGGAATCCCTGGAAGTGGTTGCGCAAGCTTTCGTGCATCATCTCGTGCTGGGTTAGCAGGGCGCTGAAGTAATTCAGCTCAGCCTGGGTGGGCAGGCGGCCCCAGATCACCAGCCAGGCGGTTTCGACGAAGGTGCTGTGCTCGGCCAGTTGCTCGATGGGGATGCCGCGATAGCGCAGGATGCCATTGTCACCGTCGATGTAGGTGACGGCGGACGTGCAGGAGCCGGTGTTGCCATATCCGTCATCCAGGGTGATATAGCCCGTGCGGTCACGTAGCGTGCTGACGTCGATCGCGAGTTCGTTTTCGGTTCCCTCGACGGCCGGAAATTCGTAGGACTGACCATCCAGTTCGATGTGGCACGTATGGCTCATGGCTTGGGCTCCGTTGGTGCGTGGGAATGAAGTTCAGTTGGTTTTTTTAGGGGGTCCCGGTGAGTTCCGATTATAACGCGGCAGGTCGGGTTGAGTACTCCCCCGTTTACCCGGCCCCGGTCGCCGCGCGACGATGCCGCCAGTATTCGATCACGCCTGGCATCAGCGACAGGATGATGATGGCCAGGATCACCAGGGTGAAATTCTGCTTGACGAACGGCAGGTTGCCGAAGAAATAACCACCGTACAGGAACGACGCGGTCCAGGCGATGGCGCCGGTCACGTTGTAGAGCAGGAAATGGCTATAGGTCATGCTGCCAGCCCCGGCCACGAACGGTGCGAAGGTGCGGATGATCGGCACGAAGCGGGCGATGACGATGGTTTTGCCGCCATGCCGTTCGAAAAACTCATGGGTGCGGTCCAGATACTCCTGCTTGAGCACCCGGGCATCGGGACTGAACGTCTTTTCGCCGAAGTAGTGGCCGGCGGCATAGTTGACCGTATCGCCAAGGATGGCGGCCACGGCCAGCAGCAAAAACAGGATATGGATGTTCATCGAGCCGATGGCGGCCAGGGCGCCCGCCGCGAACAGCAGGGAGTCGCCAGGCAGGAATGGGGTCACGACCAGGCCGGTTTCGCAAAAGATGATCAGGAACAGAATGCCGTAAAGCCAGCCGCCATACTGGCTGGCCAGTTCGGCCAAATGGCGGTCGAGATGGAGAAAAAAGGAGATCAGGTCGGAGAGGAATTCCATGGAAGAGGCCGTCGGTTTTGAAGTGGCAGTTGAAGAAAAATAGACGATAATATTGACTAAGATACTAGGGATATGGGCTCGCGTCTCAATCGGCGCAATTGCACCAGAGTTCCATGTCGGTCGGTCGGAAGGAGAGGTAGCCGCCGCGCCGCAACTGGGTTTCGACTTCGAGCGGCCAGCGCACCAGTTTCACTTCCCAGGGAGCGACGGGGATGCCGGCGGCGTCCAGCAGTACCGGCGAACCGTCCGCCCGCGCGCCCAGGCGCAGGCCAAGAATCATCGCGCCGTCGGTGGCCAAAATCGGAGTCGAGTCAGGATGGGTGGGCATCATCGGGCACCTGGTGATCGTGATCGAATCGGTCACTACTATAACTGGATATAACTGGAATGGAGGATCGAATACCGTGTTAGCCAACAAGCGGAGAAAGCCCCCAGCGCGCGGCTGGCGATGGTTGGCGGTTGCGGTGGGACTGGGCGGCGGACTGGCGCCGGCCTTGGCGGAAGCGACGTGGAACGCTGTCATCCGGCCCGATCCAGTCACCCGTCAATCCCGTTGTCTGCTGGTCAGCGAGACGGTGACCATGGCTGACGGTTACGACACCACGCCGGTCTTTCTGGCGCTGGACGGGATCAACCTGCGCGTGGTCACCGAATCCGAGTTGGACGCTTCCTTTGCCGATCTGCGGCTGGAAGTGGACGCCGACCCACCGATCCATAGCAATCAGATCATTCATAAAAACATGGTTCTGGTTTTCGATCAGGATTTGCCCAGGTTGATCGAACGGTTCCGGGCTGGCAAGCAGGCGACCGTGTATTTGCGTTTCTGGCCGACTTGGCCGGCGACTCAGTCCTTTCCCATGCGGTTCAGCCTGGTCGGCTTCAGCCGGGCGCACGACCGTTTTACCCAGGGTTGCCAGCCTGCCGGCTGAACGCGACCGTTACTCTTGAATTTTTAAGGAGTTCGCCCATGGGCCTGCGCATGAAATTTAATCTGGTGCTGTTGCTGGCCTTCGCGGTCGGCCTGGCGCTGGCGGCTTACCTGTCTGACCGCATCCTGAAGGATAACGCCCGCGAGGAGGTCATCCAGAACGCGCGCATCATGATCGAGAGCGCGCTGGGCGCCCGCGCCTACACCGCCGAACAAGTTAAACCGCTGCTGACCTTGCAGATGAAGCGACAGTTTCTGCCGCAGACGGTCTCGGCCTACGCGGCGGGGCAGAGTTTCAAGGCGCTGCGGACCAACTTCCCCGAATACACCTATAAGGAAGCGGCGCTCAATCCGACCAATCCCAACGACCGGGCCAGCGACTGGGAAACGGACATCATCCGCGAGTTCCGCGACAACGCCGAGCGCAAGGAACTGATCGTCGAACGGGACACGCCCACCGGCCGGATGCTCAATCTGGCGCGGCCGCTGGGGATTTACGACGAGGGCTGCCTGACCTGCCATGGCCGGATCGAGGACGCCCCCAAGACCATGACCGATATTTATGGCGTTAACAACGGCTTTGGCTGGAAGATGGGCGAGATCATCGGCGCCCAGATCGTCACGGTGCCGATGTCGCTGCCACTGGAGCGGGCCCGGCAGACCTTCACCACCTTTCTGATCCTTCTGGGCGGGGTATTTGTGCTGCTGCTGGTGTTGCTCAACATCCTGCTGCACTTCGTGGTGATCCGGCCGGTGGTCAGAATCGCCGATATCGCCAACGAGGTCAGCCTGGGCAAGCCGGACGTGCCTGAATACGTGCGGCCGGGCCAGGATGAAATCTCTTCCCTGTCGCAGTCGTTCAACCGGATGCGCCTGAGCCTGGAAAACGCCATGAAGATGCTGGGCGAGTAAGGCGGGATGAACGCCAGCAGCGAGATCAGCATCACGCTGCCGCCGCGCGTCGGTCGCTACCGCGTGATCGGCCTGCTCGGTCGCGGCGCCATGGGCGTGGTCTATCTGGGCCACGACGCTGCCATCGACCGTCCGGTTGCAATCAAGACCATCCACCGCCGCCTGTTGCAGGGCGAGGAAGGCGCCGAATGGCTGGCGCGATTCCGCCGCGAAGTGCGGGCTGCCGGCCGCTGCCTGCACCCCAACATCGTTACGGTGTTCGAGTACGGCGAGGAGGCGGGCGCGCCCTACATCGTCATGGAGTACGTGCAGGGGCGGGAACTGCGCGATTACCTGAAAGACCGCCAGCCGTTGCCGCTGGCCAACGCCGTGGCGGTGATCGTCCAGGTGTTGCAGGCCCTCGGCCATGCTCACGCTTCCGGGGTGGTGCATCGTGACATCAAGCCCGGCAACATCATCCTGCTGGCGGATGGCCAGGTGAAGGTAACCGATTTTGGCATCGCCCGGCTGGATACGGTTGGCCACCTGACCCAGGACGGAATGACGGTGGGCACGCCGGGCTACATGGCGCCCGAGCAGTTCCGGGGCGAGGAAGCCGACCGGCGCGCCGATCTCTACGCCGCTGCCGTGGTGCTGTTCGAACTGCTGACCGGGCTGCGGCCTTTCGCCGGACGCAGCGCCAGCGAGTTGATGTATCAGGTGCTGAACGAGCCGCCGCGCCGGGCCATTGCGTTGAACCCCCGCTTGCCGCTGGAACTGGACGCGGTGCTGGAACGGGCGCTAGCCAAGAAACCGGACGACCGCTTTCAGGATGCGGGCGCGTTCGTCGCGGCGCTGGAGGGGCTGAAGCTGGTGGAGCGGGAAGTAGCGGTCGACGGCTCCACCCTGATCCGGGTGGCACCGGTCCAGGCGCCGGAACCGCCGCCCGTCAATGCGCCACCCGGATGGAATGCGACTCTGTTGGCGCAGGTTGAGCAGCAACTGGTCGTGTACGTGGGACCGGTCGCCCGGATGTTGGTGCGCAAGGCGGCGCTGCGGGTCAGCAGTCCCAAGGAGCTGGTCCAGCACCTGGCGGCTGCCATTCCTGGCGAGCAGGACCGGCTGATGTTTCAGCGGCGGGTGCGGGGTGTGCTGGGCGGCACCGTAACCGGCTTGGGCACGGCGACCAGCGCTTCGGCCATCGGCAGCCAGATGAGCGGGTCGCTGGGACCCTTTGACCAGGCGCTGCTGGAGAGTGCCCGGCGGGATTTGGCGGTTTACCTCGGCCCTATCGCCAAGGTGCTGGTCAAACAGGGCGCCGCCAAGGCGCGAACACCCCAGGAGTTGTACCAGTGGCTGGCGGAGCATATTCCCGCCGCCGTTGACCGGGCGGCGTTCCTTAAGCGTGCCCCGGCCTTGATCGGTTGAGGGTTCGAGGGAGGATGCTGGTGCTGAGTGGATTGCCGGAAATCATTCTGCCAGCCATTATTCGAGGAGGGATCGCTGTCGTTCTCCCCGGCATAGAGGGTCGTTCGCTCGATATAGCGCTCCTATGCCGGCTGCGGAAATTCCCCGCCTTGGCCAAGGAGGGGTGGCGCGCAGCGCCGGGGTGGTTCGAAGCGGCGATTCCACAAATCAGATAGGGGCGCTATAGGTATCGAATCACCACGACAGCCCAATGCGGGCCAAGGCGCGAGTCGAGCTGGCTTACCGCTACTTCCTCGGAATCTCACCCAAGGGCAATTGGGTAATAGCAGCAACCTGTGCCGGGGAAAAATTCATGGTCAGGAGCGCCTCGGTCACCGCCAGCACCTTCCGATGTGTGCCTTCTTCCATTCCATGGCCTGAATTTTGCAAAACGCATAATGTATCCATGCAGTAAGTATTTGATCGGGTCAAATTGGCCTGAATAGTAACAAATCATGTCCAAACTGGACTATAAGTGACAAACTGTAATAAAATTTTTGTCAAATAATCAAGCAATGCTCGTTGGGTACGAGCAAACTGGCTGAGGCCGATGGTAAACAAGCTGCGCAAGTTCCTGGCGCTCCCAGGGAAGGAAAAAGGCCTGTACATGAACACCGCCATCTGGTTGATTGCGGTGAAAGTGGGGCTTTACCTGCTGCCGTTCGAGCGCCTGCGTGGCTGGCTGGCCCGTTTTGACGAACCGGCGGATGGCAGGTCGGCGGAGATGGAGGAAATGCGTGCGATCATCGAAGCCATCGAACGAATCAGTCAAGCGCTGGGGCCTTTGCGGATCAACTGCCTGCCGCGAGCGCTGGTGGGCCACCGGTTGCTGGGTCGCAGGGGTTTCGACGTGCAACTGAAAATCGGCGTGCTGAAAAACCCCGGCGATCGACTGGCCGCTCATGCCTGGCTCGAATACCAGGACCGAGTCATCCTCGGCGATCTGCGCGGCTTGGAACGATTCACCGCGTTTCCCACCCTGGGAGTCGCCCGGCGATGAGCGCGATCGTCGGTTTCCTGGGCCTGGATGGACGACCGGCCAAGGCGGAGGATCTCGAGCGGATGGTCGAAATCCTGGCGCACCGGGGACCGGACGGGCGGGCCATTTGGGTCGAGGGGGCGGTGGGGCTTGGCCATTGTATGTTGCATACCACCCCGGAATCATTGAACGAGCATTTGCCGTTCGAGCGCGATGGGTTGGTAATTACCGCCGATGCCCGGATTGATAATCGGGAAGAGTTGATCGACGGGTTACAGCTTAAAGCTCACCAGCCGGAGCAAATCAGCGATAGTGAATTGATACTTTACGCTTATCGACGTTGGGGTGAGGAGTGTCCGGAACATTTGTTAGGCGATTTTGCCTTTGCTATCTGGGATCCGGCGAAACAGCATCTGTTTTGCGCCAGAGATCATTTTGGCGTTAAGCCGTTTTATTATTACTATCAACCTGGACAACTATTCGTATTCGCCACGGAGATCAAGGCGATCTTTTGTTATGAGGATATTCCTAAGCAGTTAAATGAAGTTAAAATCAGCGACTACATGCTCGGGATGTTTGAAGACAAAGCCCGTACTTTTTATGTCGATATTAACCGATTGCTCCCTGCTTCGGTGATGGTGATTGGAAAAGGTGGTATTCGTCAGTACGAGTATTGGGCTTTTGATCCAAAAAAACAAATTAAATTGAAATCGGATGCTGAGTATGCAGAAGCGTATCGAAGTCTGTTTATTGAGGCCGTGCGCTGCCGCTTGCGCAGCGCTTTTCCAATCGGATCCATGCTAAGTGGAGGTTTGGATTCCTCATCAATTGCTTGTGTTGCTCGCGATTTGCTGGCGACCAACAAAGGGCAAGATTTACATACCTTCTCCATTATCTTTAATGAAATCAAGAAAAGTGACGAAAGAGAGTATATCTATAAGGTTCTTGAAAACAAGAATTTTATAGCTCATTATATTGAGGGCGATCAGGCAACCCCTTTTGATGATTTGGAAAAAATTTTGTGGCATCTGGATGAGCCTTTCTATGCACCGAATCTTTTTTTGCACTGGCAGGCGTGGTCGGCTGTACGAGGAAGCGGGGTACGAGTGCTATTGGATGGAACTTTCGGGGATAACGTGCTTTCTCATGGTGAAGAATATTTGGAAGAGTTGGCCAATCGATGGCATTGGTTGATGCTGGCACGTGAGATCAGGCAAATTATTGAACATAGCAATTGGAAATTATCGCCGGTTAGGATTCTGTTTCGATACTTTATTCAACACGGTTTAAAGCCATATATTCCTGAAGCCGTTTTAAAACTATACCGTTACCTACGGGGGAACTCAACGAACCCAGTTGAGAATTCGTGTCTTGTTTTTCAAGGCGATTTTGTTACGCGTACTGGTTTACAGAAACGCTTGCTGAAAGCTTATGCATATAATCGTTCGACCAAACGTACGCAGCAGGCACATCATACCTTATTTGCAAATGGCTTGGTTCAGACTGTATTGGAAATTGCCAACAGTGGGAGTAGCGCCTTTCATGTTGAGTCCCGCTTTCCCTTTATCGATAAACGGTTGGTGCAATTTTGCTTAGGCCTTCCTGGTAGTCAAAAAGTGAGTCAAGGATACACCCGTATCATTGCGAGAAGAGCGCTAAACGGAATCCTTCCAGAAGAAATTCGCTGGCGATCAAGCAAGGGCAATTTGGGATGGAATTTTCGGCATGGATTCAAGGCTAGGGAAGACCTTGTGCGAGCAGCATTTGACTCGTCGGATGCATTTCTGGGAGATTACCTTAACGAAGACAATCTAAGAAACATGTATAATCGTTGCAGCAGTGGTGTGATGGCTGAGAACGATGTGCTGGCTTTATTTCCGTTTGTTGTTCTGAAAAGTTGGAGGTCCCGGTTAAATCCTCCAGGGGTGAAAACCGAGGATTATCGAGTGGACGTCTTAAGGAGGTCTTGGAACCCAGGGCTTTGAAGGTGAGTCGACCCCTGATAGGTTATACCAAATACTACTAAAAATCTACTTTATGAAGTAGCCGG